>NZ_JBFRVM010000018.1:0-84179 GCF_041475145.1 Vibrio sp. 10N.222.49.A3 | reverse complement strand
TACCTTGAAAAACGCCGCTTTCTTCACCATCATGTTCACAGTGCTAAGCTTCTCACCAGCGAACGGTATGGCGATGGGTTTCATCAGCTACGCATTCACAATGGTTGTTGCAGGTAAGCGCAAAGAAGTGCACCCATTGATCTACGGGCTGTGTGTGGTGTTCTTAACTTATCTGATTCTGTTGTAGGTTAGTTAGCCACTAGAAAGTGGCTAAGTAAAAAAACAAGTCGATGGCTCTGCAGTGAATGTGGGGCCATTTTTGTATTCGTCGCTTCTCTAGAGCGCATGCTAATGTAGAGACTGGATTAATTATTTTTTTAAGAGTGACTATGCCTTCTCACTTACCTAAATCTTTTAGTAAGCCGTTTTTAAAAGTATTTCACATTATGGAAGCGGTATTACTGGTAGCGATCACGCTCGCGACCTTGTTTGCGATGGTCGAAGAGTTCATGCATGTTTTTGCTGAACGTCGAGTGCAATTGACCGATATTCTACTGATGTTCATCTATTTAGAAGTGTTGGCGATGGTTCAGCAGTTTGTGATGAACGGTAAGATCCCGGTTCGATATCCGATTTACATCGCGATGATGGCGATTGCTCGTTACATTACTCTGGGCATGAAAGAGTTGGATGCAGTACTCATCGTTTGGTTGTCTGTTGCAGCGTTTATCTTAGCAGCAGCAACACTTTTGATTCGAGTAGGGCACCATTACTGGCCATATGTGGATCTTCGAACCAAGCAGCCGGATGAGTAATTCAATTAACTGAAATATGATGATCTAAAAAATTCGCCCAGCACTGCTGGGCGAATTCATTTAGTAGCATACTAACCTGATAAGCAGTGTTAGAAGTTATAGATCAGTGCGATTTCAACACGGGAAATGTCATCACTGCTACTGCCGACTACGTCACGTGTGTAGTCGCTATCTAATGCGTAGTACATATTTAACTCAGACTTTAAGTTGCCTGTGATGTAATTATGGAATTGCAGATAGAACTGGGTGTAAGCGTATTTTTCGTCAGACTCTGCACCAAATAATACATCTTGGTTGAGTGTGTAGATTGCATCATCTGTGTTGGCACGCCATGTCGACATAAAGCCAGCGATGATGGATTGTTTCGGCTGATACTCAATCACAGTGTAAGAGCCGACCTGCATTGCGTTACCGTAAGCGCCGTCATGCGCGAAACCCAGTGGGTCACCTGTCCACAAAGGGTTAAACGTGTTCACTTTGTCGCTGTCTTTATCTGAACCTGATGCGTAATGTAGGTTCAGACCTAAGCGATAGTTCCAGTCTGCTTTCCAGTTGTAGTTCAAATCGGCATAAGCCATGTAGGCTGAGATATCTTTACCTGCATGATCACCAAATTGGTAAACACCGTCGAGCATGTAACCAAACCCTTCACTCACAAAGTCATGGGCATGTAAGCCTAAAACTTGAATGTCGACGTCACCGTCTGGTGCATTAACAAAGCTTTCATTGGTGAGTTTATTACTCATTATGTAGGCTTGCATTGCCCCGAAGTCAGTTCTCCAATTAGCGAATAAGCCGGTCGATTTTTTGCCATTGGTTTTATCATCCCAGTTGCCACCGAAGCTGCCATCTTTGTAGAGAGGGAATACTTCCTCGCCGTAGTATGCGTCAAAATTGATGCCTGCTACGCTGTATTTTGCGCTGGCTGCATTCCAACTTGATTGAACTGGCGTTGGTTCACGGTTCATCATTTGCCATTCATTTAAGTATATTTCTTGGCGACCAAGGCGGGTACTTAGGTATTGCTCACCGTCATCGAGTAATTTGAATTCGGTAAACAACTGGTGGAAGTCAGTACCGGCATCGTCAACTGGACCCGGACTATCGAGGTTAGTGTAATTGGTTCGAATTTCACCAAATACACGCATCCAGTCTTGGTAAGTCACATCGGTGGAGAATTGCATGCGAGTACGCAGTTCATTTTTCTTGCGGTTTTCTCCGTCGTACATGTGATTCCAACGGTTATCGAGTGCCGCTTTTACATTGCCGCTAAATGAGACTTTCCAGTCACCACTGTCATCAATATCTAAGCGTTTGAGTTTTTCTGAAAAGCTTTTTTGACTTTCGTCTAGACCATCGACATAGCTCCAGTCTTCATTGGCTCTATCTCCCCAGAAGGCGATAGGGTTGCGCTCAGACCAGCTTGATGTTGTATTTTCGTTTGCGTGTAGGACGCCAGAAACACAAAGAGCAAGTAAAGTAACTGCATGTTTAGTTATTGTTTTCATTTTTATAATTTCCATATTTCAGGTGCACGAACCCCTTCCTGTGACTTGTAGCCACAGGAGAGATTGCAATTGCTAAGGTTTTATAAACTCGTAACGGTAGGGTTACCGAGGAAGTGCTTGGTTAAGAATCAATGCCAAGGGCTTCTTTGATACCAGACGCAATCGTAATAACGTTCGCTCCGTATATCACTTGAATGCCTTTGTTCATTCTGACGACTCCAATAGCGTTGAGCTGTTGTTTCCATACTTTATCGCTCGCGGCTAGCGACTCGTCGTGCAGCGAAACACGCAGTCGAGTCGCACAGTTTGTTACGTTCTCGATGTTGTCTGCACCGCCAAGCGCTTCAATGATTTCAACTGGCAGACCTTTTGAGGTTTGCTCTTTTTTCTTTTTAAAGTCTTCCTTTGAGTAAAGTGCGATATCGCCATCTTCGTCTTCGCGACCTGGAGTTTTTGAATCAAACTTCAGGATGAAGAACTTGAATGTGTAGAAGTAAATCGCGAAGTATAGTGGGATAATCCACAATAGAGCCCAAGCATGAACCTTTTCAGGTTGTAGTAGGTTAGGCACCATAAATAGCAGCTGATTACCGTGAATTGAAACACCCATCATTTCGGTGATCACATAAGCAAGACCATTTAGCGGAACATGCACTGCAAAGAATAGGAATGGTTGGACGAATAGGAAGGTGTATTCCAGTGGCTCGGTAATACCGATAACAGCAGCCGTAAATACTGCAGGCACCATGATAGCGGCTACCTTCTTACGATTGGCTGTTTTTGCTGTTACGTACATTGCATAAGCAGCACCCGTTAGGCCACCAATTTGGATTGGAATACGACCGCTGGTAAAGTTATGTGTAATGTAGCTCGTTGCCTCTGGTGAACTAATTTGGCCATTCATGATGTTACGAACACCTTCGTAAACAACACCATCAATCTCCATTACGCCACCAACACGAGTGTATTCAATAGGGAAGGCGATAAGGTGATGTAAGCCAAATGGCAATAAGCCTTTGTCAAATACGCCAAATAGGAAAGAGCCAAAAATACCTGAGCTAGTAATCAAGGTAGTGATGGACTGCAGTGCCCCAGCGATCGGCGGCCAAGCGTAGTAAACAAACAGCGCGATAGGCATGATAGCGAAGTAAGCGAAAATCACTACGGCACGAGGGCCAGAGAAGAAGCTCAAGAGTGCAGGCATTTCGAATTTGTAGTAACGGTTGTGGATCCAAGCCGTAATGCAACCAACAAGAATACCGCTAAAGATCCCCATGTTGTAAGCGAAGATACCTAAAGACTCACCCCATAAAGAGTTGAAGTTTTGCGCTGCTACTTTGTCGTAGCCAGCATCATTCATTAATGACGCAACGCTTGTAGTTTCTTGAGTCCATCCGTGAAATGCAGCGATCGATCCGATAGCGACATTGAAACACATGAACATGGTAAAGCCAGTGAAGGCTGCCCAACCTTTTTCAGATTTCGCCAGCGCGAACGCTAGACCAATCGCAAAGAAAGGCGGTAGATTGCGCATGACCATCAAGCCAAGATCTAACATCAGCTTAAAGAATGCCCAAATAACAGAGTCGGTAGCAGACATTTGGTTTACAACACCAGCGCCCACACCAATAAATATACCTGCGATAACCAGTACGATGATGGATACCATCATACCTCCAGCAAGTGCTTGAACCTTATCTCTCATAATTTACTCCTAAAGTGATATGAGAACTTTCACGTATATTGTTATTGCTCTTTTTAATGACTCGAGGCTGAGCCTTTCATTGGGCTCATGGACACGAGTCACATCACCAGGAAAAGTAGGTCCGAATGCCACACCATTGTTTAGCGCGCGCGCGTAAGAAGCCGCACCTTTACTAAAGCACTGAGCGTCCATTTTGGTAACTTCGGAATAAGCTTTTCCCATTGCTTGGATAAGTTCACTTTCGGGTGAGAGGTAAGATAGAGGTAAGTACTGGTGTTCAATCAATCTCACTCCGTATTGTTGGGATACATACTGGAGTTGGGTACGAGCTTGATCGATAGTCAGTCCTTTAGGAAACCGAAAATCAAAATCCAAGTTGTAGCCATGTTGATTCAAATTGATGGAGGAGACACAGCATGTAGTCGACCCCATTTCCTTATCTTGGTGTGCTAGCCCTAATTTCGAAGCATCATTGGAATCACTAAAACACGCGTCTAGTAAATCAATTAAATTTCGAGAGTTAGTGTCTAACCCTTCAACATGTCGCATGTGACGAACAAACTGATCCATACAGTTATCGACCTTATGCGGGTTGCGAGATTTCTCCCACGGCGTTGACAACTCAACGCAGTACAACTCCTTTTGTTGGTGGTTGTCACTTTGTGCCACATTGGCAAGAGTGACCGTTGCTGAAGTTTCAAATGTTGCTGCTACTTCAGCCGCTTTTTCTCCTGTCAGATAAATCGATAATTGATAGCAGGTGGATGTTCTGTCACGCTCACTTTCAATGCTTACGATCTGACAAGTTCCTAGGCCATTGTGAGTTGGGAATTCTCGTTGCAATGACGCATATAGGATGCCTTTTTCTCCATTAACGATTGGGAAGTCGCCATCTGGAGAGAAACCATAATCCGGTTGAGGGTTATGATTAAAATAATGCTCTACACATTCCCAAGTTGTCTCTTCTGCGCCGCCGATGATCACTCTTATTTTTTTGTCGAGTGTTACATCAAGCGCTTTAAACATCTTGAGAATATACAGACTGGCCATTAACGGGCCTTTGTTGTCGGTAACGCCTCGCCCCAATAAGTCATCACCTTGTTGGTGCATCTCAAATGCAGGGGTTAACCATGAGTCCAAATTACCTGCTTCTACCACATCTACATGATGCAATATGCCGATTTCTTGTAAGCCTTCGCCAAAGCTGATGTCCAAGGCATAACCATCATGATCACGGACTTCAAACCCTTCTCGTTTCGCCCAGTTAATGAGAAAGTCGAATGCGTTTCTAATCGGTAAACCAAAAGGAGCATTGGGTGAACAGCTGCTGATATCTCGTACAGACGGAATAGCAATTAGCTCAGATAGATCACGCGTAAACGTTTCAATATTTGAATCAAAATAGCGCAGTGTTTGAGCTGAAAAATTGCTTTCCGTCATGTTTTATTCCTAAATTATCCTTACTGACATGCTTGTAAATAGACTTGCAAGCGAGGTCTCATTTTGATTATAAATCCCAGCTATTGAACGTGTTGCTTTGATAATAAATACGTACCTTCTGCATTCGAAAAAGCCATGAAATCAGCCGATCTTTGCGCGAAAATACCGTTCTCGACGACGCCAGGAATAGCGTTAATTTGGAGTTCTAATCGTTTTGGTTCAGCGATGTCCAAATGAGCAACATCGAGAATGATATTGCCGTTATCAGTGGTGCAGTCTTGGCGCAACGTCGGGTGTCCACCAAGGCTTTGTAAGGCATTAAACACAGCGGTTTGTGCGGCAGGTAAAACCTCTACAGGGAGTGGAAACTTTCCGAGTTGAGTGACCAATCGACCGCTATCTGCGATGGTGATGAAGCTTAGCGCAAGCGTCGCGAGTACTTTTTCACGAGCCAGTGCTGCACCACCACCTTTCACGGTCATGCCGGTTGTAAGACCTTCATCAATGCCATCAATGTAGAAATCAACACGGCCACATTCAGATATGGATATCTCATTCAGCCCTGCAGAGGATAAAGCTCGACTTGAGCGAACCGAACTGGATACGCAGTGAGCAAACTCAGCGCCACTTTCTTTCAATAGTTGAATGAATACTTCAACTGTTGCACCTGTGCCGATACCAATCACGCTAGAAGGTGTTAGCGTTTTTAGGACTTGCTCTAAGGCTACTTTTGCAGCCTTAGTTCGCAGGCAGTCTTGGCTTTGGTTTTCAATAAAGCGTTGTGCCATGCTCATATTACTTCTCCAGAACCGCTAGGGATTTTTCAACGATGTTTTCAACCGTAAATCCAAACATTTCGAAGAGTTGTTCTGCTGGTGCTGATTCACCAAAGCTTGTCATTCCCACAATGTCGCCGTGTAGCCCGACATACTTGAACCAGTAGTCACGGATACCAGCCTCTATGGCAACTCGTGCTGTCACATGGCTTGGTAAAACCTGTTCCTTGTATTCCGCGCTTTGTGCGTCAAAAATATCGGTGGCCGGCATTGAAACTACGCGGCAGCGAATATGGCTGAGTTGTGCTTTTGCTTCCATGGCAAGTGCCACTTCAGAGCCGGTTGCAATCAAAATAAGTTGTGGTTCGCCTTCACAGTCAGAAAGGATGTATCCACCTTTCGCTACATTGGAAAGCGTGTCTTGATCACGCTCGAATTGAACAAGATTCTGGCGAGAGAAAATCAATGACGTTGGACCATCAAAACGTTCGATAGCAGACTTCCAAGCCACCGCGGTTTCTACTTGGTCGCAAGGACGCCAAGTGCTCATGTTTGGGGTAAGTCGAAGCGATGCGATTTGTTCAACCGGTTGGTGTGTCGGACCATCTTCCCCCAAACCGATAGAGTCATGGGTATAAACGAAGATACTGCGTTGCTTCATTAGTGCTGCCATACGAAGCGCGTTACGAGCGTACTCCATGAACATCAAGAACGTACCGCCGTATGGGATAAAGCCTCCATGCAACGCCACGCCATTCATCATTGCAGACATCGCAAATTCACGAACGCCGTAACTCAAGTAGTTTCCTGACGCATCTTGAGCGGTAATTGCTTTTGAGCCTGACCAGTTAGTTAAGTTTGAAGGGGTTAAATCGGCAGAACCTCCCAAAAACTCTGGCAGTAATGGTCCGAATGCTTCAATAGTATTTTGTGATGCTTTGCGAGTCGCGATGGTTTGTGGATTCGCTTGCAAAGTCTGGATTAGGTCTTGAGTGTGCTGATCCCAATTTTCAGGTAATAGGTTCTGGCTACGACGCAAAAACTCAGCGGCTAATTCTGGGTGCGTCTCTTGATAAGCATTGAAACGTGTTTGCCAGTCATCTTCATTGCTTTGTCCTTTATCTTTCCCATCCCATGCTTGGTATACATCTTGAGGAATTTCAAATTCAGGATGGTCCCAGCCGAGGTTGAGTCGAACCAATGCGACTTCATCAGCACCTAACGGAGCACCATGACAGTCATGACTGGCTGACTTGTTTGGTGAGCCAAAACCAATCACGGTTTTGCAGCAAATTAAGGTTGGTTTATCTGTTACGGCTTTAGCTTCAGTAATCGCTTTGTGAATATCATCAGCGTTATGACCATCAACATCAGCAATAACATGCCAACCGTAGGCTTCAAAACGTTTTGGTGTGTCATCAGAGAACCAGCCGTCGACTTCGCCATCAATCGAAATGCCATTGTCATCCCAAAAAGCGACCAGCTTCCCTAGTCCAAGCGTACCGGCAAGTGAACATGCTTCATGAGAAATACCTTCCATCATGCAGCCGTCGCCCATGAACACGTAGGTGTGGTGATCAACAATATCGTGGCCTTCACGGTTGAACTGTTCAGCCAGCACCTTTTCAGCCAAAGCCATGCCGACACCGTTGGTGATGCCTTGTCCTAATGGGCCGGTAGTGGTTTCAATACCTGGAGCGTAACCGTATTCAGGGTGACCTGCGGTTTTACTGTGTAATTGACGGAAAGATTTGATGTCATCCATTGATAGCTCGTAACCAGATAGGTGTAACAAGCTATAGATAAGCATTGAGCCATGGCCATTCGACAAGATAAAACGGTCGCGGTCGGCCCAGTTAGGGTTGCTCGGATTGTGTTTTAGAAAATCACGCCATAGAACTTCAGCGATATCGGCCATGCCCATCGGTGCTCCGGGGTGGCCCGAGCCTGCTTTTTGTACAGCGTCCATGCTTAGAACGCGAATAGCGTCGGCTAATTTAGTTCGTGTAATCATTATGCTTCTCCTACAGTCGTGCTTCGATCATGGTTTCTAACTTGCCTTGATCGACTGCAAAGTTACGGATGCCTTCGGCTAGCTTTTCTGTTGCCATCGGGTCTTGGTTCATCTCCCAGCGGAACTGTGCTTCAGTCATAGCTGTTGGTGTCTCTTTGATGGTGTCACGGTCGGCAAAGAGTAGGCGCTCAACAGAGCCTTCTTGTGCTGCAAGTTGGTCTAAAATTGCAGGGCCTATGGTCAAACGGTCACAGCCCGCTAATGCTAGGACTTCATCGGCATTGCGGAAGCTCGCGCCCATCACAACCGTGTTGTAGCCATGATCTTTGTAGTAGTTGTAAATTTCAGAGACTGAAACGACACCAGGATCTTCATGAGGAAGGTACGCTTTTTTATCGGTATTGGTTTTGTACCAATCTAGGATACGACCGACAAAAGGTGAGATTAAGAAAACACCGGCTTCTGCACAGGCTTTGGCTTGTGCAAAGTTGAACAGCAGCGTTAGGTTGCAGTTGATGCCTTCTTTCTCTAGCTCTTGAGCTGCTCGAATGCCTTCCCAAGTTGACGCTAACTTAATTAGGATTCGGTCGTTACTGATGCCAGCTTCGTTATACATGCCGATAAGCTTACGAGCTTTTGCCAAGCTTGCGACTCTGTCGAATGACATACGAGCGTCGACTTCTGTTGAGATGCGCCCCGGTACCGTTTTTAGAATTTCTAATCCAATGTTGACCGCCAGTTTGTCTCCAGCGTCGATCAACTGCTGTGATTTGTCGTTGCTTTGTGCTTTTGCCCAAGTGATCGCATCGGCGATTAAGTGATCGTATTGCGGCATTTCTGCGGCTTTTAGTACTAGAGATGGGTTAGTTGTGGCGTCTTCAGGTTGAAATGCAGCAATAGCATCAATATCACCTGTGTCGGCAACGACAGTGGTGTGCTTTTTCAGTTGTTCTAATTTATTCATCGTTCATTCTCGGTAAGTTGGTTTATCAATTGCAGTAGCGTTTGATCATTCATCGAACTCAGCACCACGTTGGCTAGCGAGACATCGAGGTGACGAGTGAGCAAATTGGTTACTGCAACTGTTGGTATTCCTGCCGATCGAGCCGCCATAATTCCAGGAGGGGAATCTTCGAAAGCGATGGCTTGATGGGCAGATACACCGAGTTGTTCTAATGCCGCTAAATACACATCGGGATGTGGTTTCCGTCTATCTGAGGCAATGTCTTCTGCTCCGATAAAGCAGTCGAAATAGTGTGTAAGGTTCAAACGATTCAGAATTGGCATGTAATGATCAGCCTCTGAGCTGGTGGCCAGTGCAATGCTCAATGAGTGTGATTTAGCAAGGTCTAGATACTGACGGACACCTTCTCGTTCTGTTATTGAAGCAATTAATTGGTAGGCATGAGCGATCACTCGATCGCGAATTTGTGAATCGGAGAGCTTTTGATTCGACGCTTTGTTGAATAGTTGATAAAGGTAGGTTGCTGGCGCTGAGCTCCCAACTAGGCCAGCAACCTGGAGTGGCGAAACTTCAACGCCGTATGGTTTTAACAAAGCTTCCCAGGCTTTGAACATACAGGTTTCGGTATCGACGAGAAGGCCATCGAAGTCAAAGACCAACGCTTTTAGGTTACTGGCAATGAATTCCTCTCTTTCCAATTTCAAAGCTGTATGACCTAAAGTGTTGTTCTTGCATTCCATGTTTCAATCTCCATTTTCTTTAATTATGACAAACGTGAATTTGTGACTGTCGCTTATTCAACCAAACTGGCCTGCAATACTTTTTTCATTTCTTCACCACTGGTTAGTGGTAGATCAAAGCAAAAAGCCGGCTCCAATTTTTGAACATCTTCTTTGGTGACACCGACTTGAGTTAAGTTCGATTCAAGACCGATACGTTCAAGGAATTTCACAAGAGCAGCCGCTAATGATTGAGCTTTTTCTTCGGTACTTCCCACAGCACCAAATAACTCAGCCACTTGAGCAAATCTCTCTGGTTGCTTGCGCCATTGAAGTTGTACATAAGCTGGATAAACCACTGCGAGTGTTAACCCATGTGGTAGGTTTGTTTTGCTACTACCTAAGATTTCGCCTAAAGGGTGTGGTGCCCCCGCACCGCCATTAGCTAGCGAGATCCCGCCAAGTGTGTCTGCTTTCGCGAGTTGGCAGCGGCCATGTAAATCTGCGCCGTTGTCGACAACACTCGGTAGGTGATCAATGACAAGCTTCATTGCTTCTAACGCCATACCATCAACAAATGGAGATGGTCGAGTACCCGTAAATGATTCAAACGCATGTGAAAAAGCATCAAATCCTGTCATAGCTGTCATACGTGGAGGCAGTGTCAGCATGAGCTCTGGATCGATTAACGCTTCACAAGGGAAAAATTCAGGGTGAAACAGTGTTAGCTTTGCATGTTGCTCGAGGTCGGTAATCACTGCCGCTTGCGTCACTTGAGAGCCAGTTCCCGATGTTGTAGGTACAGCGATCAAAGGTACGACTTTCGCGGGTAGTGGGTTGACGTCCCCAAACGGTGAATCATAAGTGGCAAACCAATGAGCCCAATCTAGAGACTCTGTATTGATCGTTGCCGAAATGATTTTTGCTGTATCAATCGATGAACCACCACCAATGGCCAAAACCACATCACAGTTATTTCCGATGGCCACTTGGCGGCCAAGTTCAACGACGGTTGTAGGCGGATTCGGTACGACACCATCAAAATGAGTCACTTCAATTCCTTGCTCTGAAAGCAAAGTAAAAATGCGGTCATAGGCTGGCTTTACTGCATCAAAAATAGGTTCGGATACTACTAGGCAACGTGTGCCATATTGAGCGATAAGCTGACCTATTTTCTGAATCTCACCCGCACCAAAGGTTAGCTTGGTCGGTTGATAGTGTTGAAACTGTGTCATGGTTTAATCCTTGGTAGTGGTGCCAAACCCGAGCATAGAGGGGGGTAGGTTTAGCACCGTTATTTCTAGATTGCTGTGGCGCATCGATTCGATAGAAACTGCGCTAGGCAATTACTTAAACGGTTTCGACTTCTTTTGTGTCTGCCGCTGCTTTATCTTCCAGTTGGTCGATTGCTGCGCGGAAGTCACGAACGCCTGCTGTGATGCCGTCTTTGTGGCCAAAGATATTTGTCGATGCAACCATCACATCAATATCTTCATTAAGCAGTTCTTCGATGTTGTGGTTACGGATACCGCCATCTACACATAGCTCACAGTTAGGGTTGCGTTCGTTGATGAGTTCACGTGCTTCGCGGATCATTGCAATCGCAGATTTGCGCCATAACCATTCATCATCGCCATCAGTAATGCCGTGAATAACAATGTGTAAACGGTCTAGGTAGTAGATAGATTCTTTAACAAATGACACTGGCGTTAATGCACCAACGGTTAAACCAAATTTCATACCGTGGTTTTGACAGTACTTAATGATGTAACACAGAGGAGCACCGATAAAATGCTCAGCTGGTAGAATCAGCATGTCTGCACCAGCAGCTGCGATTTTATCGATAAATAATTTGTCGCAATCTTTGAAGTAAGCGTGAACTTCAATTGGCTTTTCAGTGTAAGGACGAATGCCTTCAACAATTTGATGCCCCCCCATCAATTGCAGGTTTTTCAGGTCATGCATATCTGCTGCATCACAGTGGATGTAATCGGCACCAGCATCAGATACTTCTTTCACTACGTCTGCAATGTGGCCGTAATCTACGTGTGCTAATCCTGCGGCAATTTTTACTTTTTTCATGATTTATCCTTAGTAACTAAAAGTGTTTTGGCATGTGTGTTGGCCTTCTTGCACTATCAAGCGAAGGTACTGGCCAATTCCACAGCCGTTGTTATTGGTAACAATTAGATTAGCCATGCCTTTTAAAGCAGGGCTGGCATTAGCCATTGCGACAGGTTCTCCGACAAGTCGGAACATAGAGGCATCGTTGTCCCCATCCCCAAAAGCAATGGTGTTATGAGATGAAATTCTTTGGTCATTTAGCCACTGCTGAAGAGCGTGGCCTTTGGTGGCTGCTTTAGACGTAATGTCCAATTTATTCGGTGTTGATAAGTCAGCTTGGAAGTGCGTTTTTAAGGAATCTCGTAACTGGTTTAGAGATTCTTTGTCTTGGCTAGACACTAATACTTTGTATACACCGCCACTGCGAGCGATGAGTTCGGTCAGCGTTGGGATAATCTGCAGCTCCATTGCGGCATTAATAACCTCAGCCTTTTTTTCTAAACCCTTTGTATGAGTTGATTCTTTTTGAGCAAAGATGCCCTTACTTGAATAGATGGTGAAGGCGAAATGTCCATCATTCAGTAAGCTCAACAGACCCGTTAGTGATTCATGACTAATTGTGTGCTGATGTTGAACACGTTGTGTTTTAGGGTCATAAATATAGGCACCATTGCAGCAGATGATTGGTAGCGATAATTGAAGCTGGTCAACATATGGCATCATCAGCTGGTGCGGTCTACCACTCGCCAAGCTCACCTGATATCCATTATTAACTGCAAGACAAATCGCTTGTTTGTTAGTCACGCAGATCTGCTCAGCATCACTTAACAGTGTTCCATCTAAATCAATCATTACTGCTTGGTATTTCATTTTACTCTCCAGTGACTTCTCATGACGCAAATTGACTATAAGTGGTCAAATACGGTCACGTAAAGTCATTTTTGATTTATCATGAACAAAATAATGGTTTTGATCACATATTTTGAGTCAAATTAATTCAAAAGAGTTCATTTTGAGAATCTAATTGCTCAAAAGTTCATAATGCGTCAAAATAATTCAAAAGAACTTAATGGTATGAACAATGAATGAAGCTCAGCGTCATAGAAGCTTGTTAGATCATCTAACGAGTCATACGTTTATAACGACAAATGACTATGTGAAGATGTTAGATATCTCTTTATCTACAGCTCGTCGGGACATTACAAAGTTGGCGGAAGAAGGGAGGCTGAAAAAAATCCGTAATGGGGCAGAGGTAATCAATTTTGACTCGTCCCTAGCCGCAACTCATGCACCAAGCAGCTTTATCCCCTGCGAAACAGATATAGAAAGCTATGTAGCGAAAAAGAGAATTGCTAAAGCTGCGGCAGATATGTGTGAAGAACACGACAGTATTATTGTGAGTGGTAGCAATACGACTTTTTTGATGGGAGAGCATTTAGCGCATCGTGATGTGCAAGTTGTGACGAATTTTATGCCATTGGCTTATCAGCTGATTAGTCAAGATCATCAAAGTATCATCATACTTGGTGGCCAATATCTACCCGAACGTCAGATCACTATTTCTCCAGATGAAGAAGCAGCAGATGACCATAAAAGTCGTTTTGTCTTCTTTACGGGTACGGGTGTTACGACAGCGGGTGTGCATACCTCTGATCTATTGGTCTATATGGCAGAGAAAAAGCTGCTGGAGTATGGTGATCGTATTGTGGCTCTGATAGATAGCAGCAAAGTAGGTAAGCATGGTGGGAAGTTACTCGCTACCGCTTCTCAGATTGACACATTGATTACAGATGACGGCGCTGACCCTAAGGTGCTTGATGCTTTACGAGAACTTGGTGTGAAGATACAGGTAGTTTAGTTACGTGGAGAGTGCTGTTGCGGCGTTTGTTTTTGCTTTTGTCGTACTCTTGATTCTAGTAGAACATTATTACTGGCCGTGTGTGTGTTGTCCGAACCAAACCGCGGAAGAGTAAATTTCTTCAGATCATAGCTTTGTAAATGAAGTTCAGTGATGTTGTGGGGCTGAATAGAAGTTAATTGAACAAAAAATAGTCATTTTATTCAAATAACGCTTTACAACCTGGTCAGGATCACCAAGAATGTGCTTGCTCTGTTTTCAGGGTTATTAAATGAAACATCCAGTTGTAAAGTAAAACCCTTAGTATTGCTTCATTGTTATTCTCAGTGTTTCCCTTGGCTTCATAGATACATTAAATAATTCAAGCTTTCAGCGCATCGCACTTTTGGCGATTAATTTTTTATTTTTATATAAGGGACACATCATGTCTAACAAAACAAACGGCGTAGTAAAATGGTTTAACGAAGAGAAAGGCTTCGGTTTCCTAACTCAAGACAACGGCGGCGCTGACGTATTCGTACACTTCCGTGCAATCGCTTCTGAAGGTTTCAAGACTCTTAAAGAAGGCCAACAAGTGTCTTTCGAAGTAGAGCAAGGCCAAAAAGGTCTTCAAGCTGCAAACGTTGTAGCTCTATAAGATTTTAAGTCGGCGCAGGTTGCAATAGCAACTTGCGTCACTTTCTCTTTCAAACCAGTTTTCCCTCAGTTTTACCGTAACATTCTTCTCCACTTGCAACACCTCCTCTAAATATTAAAAATCCTTTTGTACATCTGTTCCGTTCTATCTATCGCTGTATCTATTTTTTGTACTAAGTACATCTCCGGCGTAATAATTTGCTCACTTAGTCATCCTGATTGTCATTATTGTATCCATAAAAAAAGCCCCTAAAACTAGGAGCTTATCTTGATCTAATCAACACTGATTCAGCTAGTGGCTATCCACAGTGTGTTACTGACGAACTGTTATTCAATGTTCTGGATCTGAATGTTGATTTAAATTTAAAGTTCAATTATATCAATGGTTTGAGTTTTATTTTTTGATTTATTTTATTTTTAACCACCGATTTAACCACCATTAATAGTATCTACAGTATATAAGGTAAATCGACCGTAGACTATATTCTCAAGAGCAAGGTTTCCTACGAGTTAACGCTTGACGAATACATAAAATGGTTACGGGTTTGGTTACCTGTAACTATTCAGACTTCAATGAGCTAGCCAGTTGTTCGAGCGCTTTTGTTAGCATTAGATTTCTTTGCTCTAGCGACTCCGTTTTATCACGCATTTCTCGTAACTGAATCTCTTGCTGTCGGTTGCTCTCCTGCAATATAGGGAGGTCTTTGAGCTGTTGATGTAATAAGTCATTGGCATTTTCTAGCCTTCGAATCTCTCTTTTAAATGCCGTTCCATCGATAATTGATTCTACAGATTGACCTAGATTATTTAATCGCTCTTTCTTTTTAATAGTCTTAAGGACTTTATGGGTACTGTCATCAACATAGACAGTATGTACACTATTATCTCCTTTTGTTCTGCGACTGTATTGCGCCCAAGACTTCTTCATCATCGACAGTTTCTCTTGCCTTAAAGCCTGATCTTCAATCCTGAAAAAGTAATGTTCAGCTTGTTCCAAAATACCGTCTTCCTGAGAGTAGGTATTTATATCTTCTACGGAAGGGAGCTTTTTAGGTATCCCTTTTTTGACAAAATACTGAGCTAGCCATTGGACCATTTTCTTGTTCTTAAAATTAGCCCACTCCCTAAAACTATCGACTTCTTTACTCATTATATTTTCTCTGTTTTGTTGTTGCTACATGTAGTTTTACATGTAACTTTAGTGCGGTCAAAGTGAATGTGATATCATGTTTTATAATAGGTATTATATTTATAAGGTATTGATTTATATGTGTGTTATTTTTCAACCTTGGAAAGGGCTGAAACCTCAAGATAAAGTTGTTTATTTTCACTGGCTTCTTTACATAGGTAAAGGTCGTGGAAAGTCTTTATCTATTGCAGAGATAACAGTGGCACTACAAATAAAAGAGTCAACCATCCGTGGCTCTGTGGCCCGTTTATGCTCAAGTCGAAAGTGTAATAATGTAAATTCTAACGATGGTCGCATATCCTATACACCGTTTTTCCCGTCCTCTTTAGATGTCTTCCCATCTCTGGGAGAAGGTAAGTTAGCCAGCATAAGGGATATCCTTGGCGTAAAAAAAAACTTGTCAAATGAACGAGCGGAGACATTATCGAAGCGACTACTTAAAGCTATCTTGGTTTCCTTGAGTGATGATTTAGGCGTTATTGAAAGCGTTAGCTTTTCTTATCTTTCCTTTATCACAGGAATGACGGTGCAGAGGTTACGTCGTTACAAAAATGAGTTGGTAGATGATGGGTTTATTTTGAAATTTGTGACTGGTGGTAATGCTCCTACTCTGTACAAAAAAGTTAGCTCGATTTGTATCATTGACCCAAAAATATTTGGCGGTAGTAGAATCGAATTAAAGGAATTTAGAGTTGAGAAGCTGGTTAGTTGTGAGCCTAATCAACAGGTGAAAAGCGGACTTCAGCAAGGTAAAAAGGAACTTAGTTTTTTAGTTGATGAGATCAATCGACATAAACTCGCGGGTAGGCTACACCACTTTTTTGATGAGCTTGTTTCACAAAGTATTCGAGATAAGCTCATACCTGAGTACCAGTCTCGTTGTCGAAAGATCATTTCTATGACGAACTTGGAGTCGATTAATAACTCTCTTCGTAATAGATGGACTAGGGATATAAGTCTTTTCTCTGATTTTTTCTTGAGTATCGTTCGTCAACAGATCGCAAAGGATGAGTCAAAAGGGCCTTTCGATATCTACTTTATTAGAACGGAAACCTCTTGTTACTTACTGTCTAACATCGGTGGAACATACTCAGGTGAGATAAAAGAGATTGATGATTCTGTTGTGTTTAAGCCTGATTCTAGTGAAGAACCTTGGGTGATTTAAGGCGGTGCACTTTAGGCACATCCTCCTTATAGTCGCTTCAGTTTTCTTGGTAACTTCCGGGTAGTTTTCAGGTTAACTCTTTTTGATAGTACCTTATCATCAAAGGTTTGTAGCGAAACCTTGGACCGAGGGAACTGACAGATACAGTAATATACGCTTTAAAGGGTTCACCAACGTTACTACACCTACCCCTAAGTAGGTGATGGAGAAATAAGGTAAAAAATAATATGAGTAGAGATACCTGTGAACACATACAACAGGTACTTACTCATGAAAAAATCAACATACAACGGATTACTGATTCAAGGCACTCTTAAAGAGAATGAAGAAGGTTATTTGGAGCAGTTAATCGAAACAATGAACTACTCTCTCGAAGAGTACCCTAGAACCTATGCGATACGAGTAGACTTGCGACTTCCGTCTCATGGCTTTCTTGATGATCTTACTCGCGATGAAGCTGTAAGTTATAGCATTCGTCGTACAAAGCTAATGTCGCGGTTCAAAGAGTCATTGAGTGAAAAAATTAAAGCTCAAGGAATGCGAAGGAAAAAAATGGGTAAGAGGGCCGCTCCGTGCAAAGTGAGATACGCATGGGCTAGAGAGCAGGACACATCAATGCATGAGCACTACCACCTTGTTCTACTTTTCAATAAAGACCGCTTTTTTACAATTGGCCGCTACAAACAAAGAGATTCTCTGGCAAGTCTTATTACTGGTGCATGGACGAGTGCTCTAGGGTGTAGTGAGGAAGAGGCTTTAGGTTTAGTCCATTTTCCGATTAACCATAGTTACTATATTGAAAAAAATAGTGAGCACTTTGTGGAGCAATATTCGGATCTGTTTTATCGAATTAGCTATCTAGCAAAGAAGAGAACTAAGCGCTATGGCGAGGGGCATCGTTGCTTTGGCTGTAGCACTAGGTAACCTCGACTAAGAGATTAAAAAAGGGGAGTGAATCCCCTTATCCTTTGTGACGATGTCTTAAATCCCATACTCGCCACTGACTGGCTTGAATGTGCGCAAGAGCGTCACGTTTAAGCTGAGTCAAGGTGAAGGTGTTTGAGAAGATGTCACCACTTAGGCAGTGGCTACAGAACTGATGGCAGTTTTCATTTAACAGGGAATAGTCTGTTTGTACACCAAGCATAGCGCCTGCTATTTGAGCGGTAGACTCATTGCCAACGGCTCTACCTTGGGCATTGCAACTGACGTAAATTGAAAGGGCTGTGGTATCTGCTAGAAACTGACGAATTGATGCAGCTTCGATAAGGCCTTTGCCATTACGATGGATGATACGTCCATTTCCCATGTACACACCTGAATGCTCAGCATATCCAAATGCGAGATCGCAATACACAATGCTCCCCCTTACTGGACCGTCGGTTTTCCAGAATAAATTTTGGATTAAACTTTTCGATAAGCTGCCTACAACAAAGCTCCCTATTGCGTGATATGGATTCATGTTATTTACCTCTCAAATGTGATGATAACGAAACTCAAAAGGGCTCTGAGCTTAATGTTTATAAGGGATTAGCGGTCCCGCCCCTTGAGTAAATGATTAGGTTTAAAGTTCAAGAGAAACGAAGTCCTTATCAACCTCATCTTGAGTGATACCGATATAGCGAAGCGTCACGCCTTCTGAAGTATGGCGAAGCATTTTCATGACACGGCCTATATCTTTTGTGGATTGATAAAGAAAGTAACCTCGGGTCTTTCTCATCGAATGAGTACCTAAAGCGATATTCAGCTCTTGGCCTACTTGCTGAAATGCCATGGACACAGCGCGTCGCGAGATTGGCTGGGGTGGTTTGTTTTTCAACTGTTGGCATCGGTGGGATTGAAACAAATAGATGTGGTCGGGATGTTGCTCTCTCAATCTAGCGATGTGCTGCTGCGCTTTGGTATTGAGTTGAATGTTGGCGAGCTTGCCTGTTTTACTCTCACGAATAATGACTCGGTCGCCATGAATGTCTTCAAAGCGGATCGATAATAAATCAGAAATCCGCAGTGCCAGGTTTAATCCGATATGCCACACATCGGCCATTTGTGGATTACAGCGAATACTCAACAGATGACCAACTAGGCGTATGGTGTCATCGTCTTTGACTGCTTGGACCTCAGCCATAATCTGCTTCCTTTTTTGTCTGTAGAAGGGTGTTTTGGGAAGCACAGAGCCGATGATATTAAAGAGTCCTTATACATCAAGGGATTGATGCTTCCCGTTTTAACAATATGGGAAGCAGCCTCGTTTTAGCTCTGTGCTGGTGGTTGTGTTGAATATTTGTAATATGAAGTGGAGCGGGACGGTTAGTGGATAGGGTTGCTACGAGTGATGATTAACTGTACTCAACCTGAACTTGGTCGTAGGCGTTCATGTCTACATAAGCTAGAAAGTTACACTCCCACATCTCATATAGCTCGGTTGTTTCTTGCAGGTACATACCAAGCCATCCGCTGAAACGAGCGAAAGCGACGTTGTTAGCAAAATCAAAAGCCAAGTCAGGAACGAGCTCTGGTGTACCGGTTCCCACATAAACAAGGTCAGTGATTTCAATAAGAGCGATATGGCTATCTTTGACATCCACCGTAATAGAGACAGGGTGAAAGCCGCCGTCTTTCGGGTGGTAGCTTGAGTCTTGAAAACAGATGGTCATTTTTCCTCGGTAATTAACATCATCAATAGAGCGTTTGATTAGGTCTTTCAGTTGATGTGAAGGCTTAGCTCGCTTGCACGCGAACATAGTCAGATTGGCTGCTTGATTCATAGGAACCTCTTTGAAATAAGTTAGGATTAACGAACGGATGTGATGTTGATTGAGATAGCAGGTTGCGTGATGAGAGTGTGAGTGATGGCTTTAAGCCAGCTAGCAAGTAAGGTTTGAACTTCTGGTCGTTGTAAGCTGCACTGCTTAATCTCTGGGTGGTAGAACCAACACCCTGCGAAGTTGAAATACAGCGATAACTCTTTTTGTGGCTTACCAGTAACCATCACATCAAAGGTGGCAATAAAGCGAAGTTGCCAAGGTGTTTTGCTTGATGTTCGCTCTAATTGAATTTCGATTGGTTGAAAGCGACTATTGATATCTTTAGAGCGTATGTTTAACGCTACCCGCTCGACTGTATTCGGGATGACGTTTTCAGACATAAGTGCTTCAAGAAAACAATGCATGGGACTAACGAGTTCATCATTTACCCCTGAAATAACAAACTTATTCATACCCACCCCTTTTCTGCAAATGACACACAAGCCTCACCCACAACGATGTGGTCCAACACTCGGATATCCACCAGCTTGAGAGCATCTACTAAACGCTGTGTAATGCGTCTATCTGCTTGAGAGGGCTCAGAAATACCTGAAGGATGGTTATGAGCAAAAACGACGGCAGCAGCGTTATGGTTTAGTGCTGCTTTGAGTACCTCGCGTGGGTAAATAGAGGCAGCATCGATAGTGCCAAAGAACAACTCTTCAAAACTGATCAATTGATGTTGATTATCAAGAAACATCACGGCGAACACTTCGCGGTCATGAGCCCCTAACTTGAGCTTTAAATATTCCTTAACATTAGTTGGGTTAGTGAACGTGCCTTCTCGCTTGTATTTCGCAGCCAGTGCTTCGGCTGCACGCTCTAGCAGTTCATTTAACTCTGAAGTTTTGAATGGGTAATCGTGTTGGTTGTTGGCGTTACGCATAAGAGCTCCTTGGATTATCTGTTTGGTTATGCGTACTGATGAAATATATCTGAGAGCGTTTTGAATCAGGGTGTGAAGGAGAGTATTTCCAGAGACAGGTAAAAAATAACTCTCTTGCCGTTGTTATGTAGCAATCGCAATAGAGCAACGAATGAACAATCAACACAATCAGCTGGTGCAAAGGATGTATCGGCTTTTTAGTCTCTGGAGAGTATAAAAATGAAAAAAGAAATTTATGTAGAAGCAGCCATCGTAGAGAAGCGAAGAGGACGACTCTCTGCTGGGGTAGGGCTGGTTGTATTCGATGACTATGAAAGAATAGCGGATGAAGACTGGCTGCTCCTTGATAGCATCATAGACCGTAATTACGCAGACTTATCAGCACTTGCTTTTGGGCTGGAGCGTGCTTGTGACGGCGATATTATTTATTCAAGCAGTGACTATTGCGTTGATGGTTTTAATGAATGGCTTGATGGTTGGAAACGTCGAAATTGGCGTAAAGCAAATAAAAAACCGATAGCTCATCAAGACCTTTGGGAGCTAGTGGATAAACGAAGTGCAGATAAACAAGTTGAGGTGAGGAAAGCAGCTGCTTGCTCCGCAGGAAGAGATGCCGCTTATAGATACGCTGTCGCAGTGGCGAATGGTCAGTTGTAATAATGAATCACTTGTTGGCATAGCCAGCAAGTGATTCCTGTTTTTGTGCAACCCTAATATGTCTGTTTAGCCATCTCCTGACAGTAGGTTAGATAGGTAAAAGTAAAAAATAACGCAGAGGCCTTTGTTATGAGTTGAACTACATAACAAGGTTTCAAAATGAAATTTCTTAAATTACAACAAGTAATGGACAAAACTACACTGTGTCGTAGCAGTATTTATAACCTGATTAAGGCTGGTGAATTTCCTAAAAATGTAACCGTGATGGGTAAACGTAAAGCTTGGTTGGAGAGCGATGTTGAAGATTGGATGATGAGTAAAATAGAACGCTAGTCTTTGATTTGATAAAGCTATCTTTTGCGTGGATGAAAGTCGGCATCGATTTATATACCAGACTAAAAATTCATATATAATGTAGGCGATTCATGTGCCATGCACAGAAGAAATGGTGTATTAATAAGTAAATTGGGTTGGATATTTTGGCTGTAACGACATTGAAAGCAAATGAAATTAGATCATGTGAATACAGTTACTTGCGTGAGATTGACGGTGATCTCAATAGTACGATTACGACTAGTGGTGACATTAGAATTGTTGATTTGTTTGCTGGATGTGGAGGGATATCATTAGGGGCGGTCGAAGCGATCCGTGCTAATGGGTTGACTTGTACTATAGCTGCTGCAGTTGAATGGGAGCAACCTGCTGCTGACTGTTTTCAAGCTAACTTGTCCCCAGAGAAGATGTTTTGCCAAGATTTGAATGATTTAATTAATGGCGATTTGGGTCAAGAAAAAACGCAGGAAGAAGTTAGCTTTCATGAGGTGTGTGGTGACATAGACCTTCTTGTTGGTGGGCCACCTTGTCAGGGACACTCTGATCTTAACAATTATAGTCGAAGGGAAGATCCAAAAAATTCACTCTACTTGAAGATGGCGAGAGCAGCGGAAGTCTTGTCTCCAAAATGGATTTTGATTGAAAATGTTGTAGGAGCCGTTAATGATAAAGGTCAGGTCGTTCAAGAGACTATTGTAAGCTTACAATCTCAAGGGTATGAAGTCGAAACAGGTATTGTTGATTGTTTTCGTATTGGCGTAGCACAAAAACGTCGTCGATTTATTTTACTGGCAAGCAAGGTTGGCAAAGTACCAACGATTGCAAACATACATGAAAAATACGAAACAGATAACCGTGATTTAGCTTGGGCAATAAAAGATCTAGAGGGGAAAGCACATGGTGGAAGTATCTTAAATCAACCATCATCTCCATCAAAAGATAACATTGCCCGAATGAAATATATGTTTGACAATGAATTATATGACTTACCAAATGAGCAACGACCAGCATGCCACAGAAATAAGTCACATTCGTATAACAGTATTTATGGTCGCTTAAAGTGGAGTGATGCAGCACAAACGTTGACTAGTGGCTTTTACAGTACAAGTATGGGACGTTACGTTCACCCATCTGAGGTTCGTACATTAACTGCACATGAGGCTGCCAGAATACAAGGGTTTCCTGATTTTTACTTGTTTGAACAAGCAAAAAAAAGAACAGCACTGGCCAAAATTTTAGGAAATGCTGTACCACCAAAATTGAGTTATGCGTGTGTTAAGGAGCTTCTATATGTCTAAATCGAATCGAACTGTTCTGGGGTTGTTTGCAGGTATTGGTGGCCTGGAGTTAGGTTTGAAAAAATCTGGATTTAAGCCACAAATGTTATGTGAGCTTGAGTTAGGAGCCCAGGCTGTTTTAAAAGATAAATTTACCGAAACCCTCTTAGTTGATGATGTAAGGAACCTTAAGGAAATTCCTAAAGGAACAACAGTTATAACTGCAGGGTTTCCATGCCAAGATCTCTCCTCCTCTGGGCAAAAAGAAGGTATTAATGGAAAGCAGTCATTTCTAGTTGATGAGGTTTTTAGATTGCTAAATACCTCGAATGAAGTTGAGTGGGTTCTTTTAGAGAATGTTAAATTTATGCTGCACTTAAATAAGGGTAGTGCAATGCATTACATCACCTCTAAGTTAACTTCACTTGGTTTTAACTGGGCTTACAGAGTTGTTAATTCACAAGCTTTTGGGATCCCTCAAAGAAGGCATCGTGTTTATATATTGGCATCAAAAAAGCATGATCCAAGAAATGTTCTTTTGGCTGACGAATATGGAGTTAATCCAAATAATTATTCGAGTGAGGATGATGTGCCGCATGGTTTTTATTGGACTGAAGGTAGGCACTCTACTGGATTGAATATAAATGGAATCCCTCCTTTAAAAGCAGGTTCGACGATTGGAATACCTAGCCCTCCTGCAATTTTATTTCCATCTGGTTTTGCTGGAACTCCTGATATTAAAGACGCTGAGCGCTTACAAGGTTTCCCTGAAGATTGGACAAAGGCTAGTGAAACCGTGCTTAAACCTTCACATCGCTGGAAACTAGTTGGTAATAGTGTAAGTGTTCCTGTTGCTGAGTGGATAGGAAGGCGTTTAATATCACCATTAGAATATTGTTTTAATAATGATGCTGTACACAATAAATCTGATAGATGGCCAATGTCAGCTTGGTGTATGGGGGATGAAATATATAAATCTTCAGTTAGTGAATGGCCACTGAAAAGTACATTTGTTGGATTGGACAGATTTTTAATACACCCATTAAAGCCATTGTCAATAAGAGCAACAACAGGTTACATAAAACGAGCTGAACAAGGAAACTTAAAGCATCCAGCAGGTTTCATAGATAATTTAAAGAAACATATGATAAATATCTCATAGGAGAAGTAGATATGGATGTTTTAGAGTTAAAATCCTCACTGGATCACATGGTCAATGAAAACCCTAGAAATAGTACAAAAAACAAAAAAGTAATTGATTGGTTTGAGCGTTATTTAAAAGAGCCAGGTCGTGCCAGCGTTGTAAATGAAGATAAACAGGTTGGCAATAGAATACCAGAGCAATTTAAGCATCACGCGGCTCATGTTATTTTTGTTTGCAAAGAAAAAAAGGTTTTAGATAGCATATCTCGTCGTGTTGAAGAGTTTAAATATGATGAGTTAGAAACTGTTTTAGTATTACAAGAGTCTGGTGGTTCAATTGATTTCTCTCTGGAAGCCGAACTTTTGTTATTTAGTGATAAATCTAAGGTTGTCCCTTTTTATATAAAAGAGATACCTGGTTTAATAGTAAAAGAAGATTTGCTTCCTTTATATGCTGAAGCAACTGATGAGCTCAGGTTATCAAAGCCTTTTCTTTTATTCGCAGGAATCTCAGGAACAGGAAAAACTCGCTTCATTAGAGAGCAAGCGAGATCAACAGGATCAATTGAAGATACCTATTGCCTTACTTCAGTCCGTCCTGATTGGCATGAACCCTCAGATTTACTTGGCTATGTCTCGCGGCTCAGTGGTAATACCGAGTACATCGTCACCGATGTACTGAAGTTTATAGTTAAGGCTTGGATTGCGATAAAAGATGCAGGGATCACCCTTCAAGGTAAAGAGGTGGTTGGTGAGAAAAGTCAACAGCAACAAGTCAAACCTTACTGGCTTTGTTTAGATGAAATGAATCTGGCACCGGTAGAGCAGTATTTCGCAGATTATCTCTCCGTGCTGGAAACCAGAGAATGGGCTTGGCAAGGCAATGATTTTATTTACCAATGCGATCCGCTATTAAAAGCAACGGTGTTTGAGGCGGTTGATAAAAATAAACTTAAGGGTGAGCTAGGATTAATTGACCACGATGAGTTGTGGGACCACTTTGTTACTAATGGCATTAGCATCCCGTTTAATTTAATTGTAGCGGGTACGGTCAATATGGATGAAACCACGCATGGTTTCTCTCGAAAAGTAATTGATCGAGCATTAACTTTTGATTTTGGCGAGTTCTTTCCTAATGACTTCGATGCCTTTTTTGATGCAACCTCAGAACCTAAAGCGCTTAGCTACCCAGTGCTTACTGATGGACGAAATAAGACTGAACTAAGCAGTACTTTTGATAAAGATGGCACTTTGTCTGTCGCTTTCCTAAAGCAAATTAATGAAATTTTGGGAAACACCCCATTTAAGCTTGCTTACCGTGCACTAAATGAATTGCTTCTAGCTGTAATTACACAAAACCCCAACAATGAAATCGAGCTTCAATCTGTATGGGATGACTTTTTAATGTGTAAGGTACTACCTCGTATAGAAGGTGACATTGATAAGCTGACGAAACGTGATAGCGGTAATTCAATCTTAGAGCAGCTTAGTTCACTACTTAGCGATCAGTTGAATGAGATTTGGGCTACAAAATCTCGCCAAGATCTGTTTCGTAAATCGCTTGAAGGTGATCCTCTAATTACAATAGAGTGTCGAAGCAAGGTAAAACTTGAGTGGATGAGCGACCAATTGAAGAATGGTTTTACAAGTTTTTGGCCATAAAGGTGGTAGGCATGCAAACTTTGATTTGTATAGAAACGCCTGAGTGGGAGTTAACAATAAGTAGCCAGCACCTTGAGGCAAGGCAAAGTACTTATTTCAATATGCTTAGCCAAAGAGGAGTTGGCGCACCTCTTAGTAAATTGCAAATCCTGCCTGCAATCAGCCTAGAAAAAATAACCATCTGTGACCAAGAGAGTGTGTTAGTTGATGACTCTCCTTTGTCTGAGGTAACTCTTCCGGTCCCGTTATTTTTTGAAAATGCTCAATATCAATTTGAGTGGGTATTTTTGCAAGAAGGCATTGATCAGGCTTTTATCACTCACGCTCTTCAAGGGGTAGCTGATGCTTTTCGGTTTACATCTAAACGCAAACATAGTGCAGCCAGCCTAATTGGTACAATTAATACAGGTAATGATATTGGCCAATTTGCGTTACCTCTTACTTACTGCATTAAAGGCAAGGAAAAGCAATTTAAACTGATCTTAGAAGTCTTGCCAACGAAGATGCAGCTGCACAAAGATTTACCTGCTATGTATCACCGGATCGATGAAGCTTTTCCATTATGGCGGTTCAGTTTGGCGGAGAAGACCGAGCAAAGTGCAGATAAGAGTCAACACCGTGGTAACTTCCCACTATTGTGGTTAGCGCAGTTTAAGGCGTTGAGAACATCACTTGAGGAAGGGTTGAAAGTTATCGCAAACTCCCCACATAACCGATTACAGAAAAAACACGTTAATATTAAAGCAGATCGACTCAAAGGCCGTTTATCAAATCGATTAGCTGAGCGAGTTAAAGAGGATATTGCCAGTAAAATATATGACAAGCGATATCAACAACAAAAACAGCACCTCAGTGTAGATACGCCAGAAAATAGATACATCAAGATGGTCGTTGTTCAATGTAAGCAGCAACTAGAAAGAATGTCCCTGAAGCTTGAAGCTCATAATAACAAAGGTGAGACAACGTACGCCCGCCTATCGGAGCACTTCTTGAATGAATTGAAAGAGTGGCAACAGCCATTGATAAAAATGGAAAAGTATAGCTTTTTAAAAGAGGTGGGAGATTTTTCTGGACAGCATCGTGAGTCTTTGGTTTTGCAACAAAAAACAGGCTACAGTGCAGTTTACAAGGTGTGGCAAGAACTAAAATATTACTTGGATGTTTTTGCTAAGCACTCAACAGTGTCAATGAAGTCTGTCGCGGAAACGTATGAAGTATGGTGCTTTTTAGAAATACGTACAATCTTATTAGAAGTGCTTGGCTTTCAAGAAAAAGAACACAAAAAAACAAAGCTAAAGCTTAATGACTATTTTGAATTAAAACTTAAAGATGGTTTAACAGGCGCAGGGGCATTTACATTTGAGCGAGCCGATGGACTTAGGGCGAAGTTAGCCCATGAACCGGTCTTTCTGCGAGCTGGTCAACATATTCGGTCGTTTGGTGTGACACAAAAACCCGATATCTTGTTAGAAGTTACTTTCCCAGGTGGTAAGACGTGCATTTGGTTATTTGATGCCAAATATCGCATAAAGACCCAAAATAATCGATATGATGTAGATGATATTGATTGTAACGATTACGTGCCCGACGATGCGATTAACCAAATGCACCGCTATAGAGATGCTTTAATTCGAGTTGATGAACAAAAAGAGTCCAGAAGCAAAAGTCGTCCTGTTTTTGGTGCCTTTGCTTTATACCCAGGCTTTTATGACCAAGAAAGCGATGAAAACCCATACCAATCGATGATAGCTGAAGTTGGGATTGGTGCCTTTGCTTTGCTGCCTAGCGCAAACGGCAATAAGAACTCCTGGCTCCAAGCCTATTTATTGCATCAGCTAGGAACAGGTATCAGCTCTTACACTACTGAGTCGATACGGGATGATCTTTATGTCAATGAAGCAGCGCGTATTCCATACTCGGGAATGCAGCAAGTGCTACACCATGATCTTGTTTTGATATCGAAACTCGGTGAAAGTCGTGAGCAAGACTATATCGATAACTTTAATAATGGATTGGCAGAGTGGTTTCATATTCCAGTTTCTGTATTTGATCAGAAGTTTGGAAAACATATTGCTCAGGAATTGAGGTACTTAGCAGTCATAGAGAATAGTGAAAGCCCTCTGGTAATAACCATGGTTTACCGAATTAAAAAGGCGATGCTGTCGCAGCGCGATGAGATATCTGCTAAGCAAGCCGGTATTAAGGTCTCTAAAGTCGGGAAAAGCCAATACTGGTTATTTGAGCTTGGTGAAGCTATTCCATTGAAGCAGGCGATCCAACATGCTCCTACTGCTGGATTTAGACAATCATTGAAGCTAGCTAAATTAGATGACATGCTAGTTGCTAATAGTTTCAGTGAAATTGTGCCTATTTATGAACGCTGTTATCGATAGTCTTTGGTGATGCTTAATTTGATAAATATAGCTGGACCGAATGCTATCTTCGCTAATGGTAGGAGAGACTATATTAACGGTAGCAGTAGTGTGGCCAACTTGTTTAGCGCCTCTCTTCGCTCTTTCAAATAATCATACTGATCATAGATCCCTTCAACACCCTTTAACTTGTGATTCAAGCACCTCTCGGCCACATGGCCGGGAGTGCCTTGTTTTGCCAATAGAGTACGACAAGTGCGGCGTAGGTCATGCACGGTGAAGTGCGTCATATCCCCCATCAAATTGGGTGGCTGCTTCTTCTTGCCAGCCTCATGACCAAATAGCTTGGTAATGGCTCGGTTAAGCGTGTCGGGGCCCATGTGAGGGCTTTTACTAGCTCGCCTACTAGGAAATACATACTCAGAGCCAAATCCTCTTATCTTCAACTCTTCAAGCCATTTCAATACTTCTGGTGCTAGTGGGATAGTAAAGCCGACATTAGTTTTACTGCGCTCCGCTGGTAAGTGCCACAAACCTTCCTTCAAATTAAACTCTTCCCACTTTGCTTCACACAATTCAGATTTACGCACCCCTAAACAGACCAATAATGCACAAGCTAGGTAGTTATCGCGGCTAAAGTTAGCGCTGTTCTCTCTAGCGATACTAAAGAACTGTTTCAATTCATCTTCAGTCAAGAAACGATCTTTACTTTGTTCTATGCCGCCAGCATCCCTCACAGTAAATGCAGAGGCCGGATTACCTTGAAGAAGGTCTAGCTTCATCGCGTGATTAAATAACTGTTTACAGTGACCTAGAGCATCATTGGCTATAGTCGGTCGACCAGAGTCATTAATCGCTGTGATTGTTGTGCGAATATCACGTGCGGTAATCTTATCGAGAGGGATGTCACCGATGTGTGGTGCTATATCTTTAGTGTAAACACGTTTTGGGATATTAGGGTGTTTAAGGCGCTTAACTAAGGTTGGATACCAATCTTCGAATAAGTCATTAACGGTTTTAATGCTTTCTTGTTTGGCACGTTTGCGTTGTATGAGGGGATCAAAGCCTTCTCTCACTTGTTTCATTTTAGTGGCGGCTTCGAGGCGAGCGTTAGATAAGGAAAGGTCATTAACCTTACCAAGCGTCATTTCACGGCGCTTTTTATTAGAGGTAAAGCGTAGCATCCAGCTCGCAGTGCCCGAAGCTGGGACTACCAAGTACAAGCCCTCACCATCAGCATGGCGCTGTGTTTTCTCACCACCAGACTTAATGAGCGCTTCTACTTTCTTAACGGTTAACTTAGCCATAACCCACCTCTAATTGCGTATGATCTTGATGGTGGATATTATTTTACCCACCACTTACCTTTGTGGTAAGTCTATCACACCCACCACATTAACCACCAGTTGGTGGTGGTTAATGGCGTATTGAAGAATACGGTGGTAGAAAGTGGTTTGAACTAACTTGTTGTATTTAATTGTTTTTAATTCAGTTAAATACAATTATAACTATTATTCAATGTTCTGGATCTGCTCACGCATCTGTTCGATAAGAACTTTAAGCTCCACGCCCGATGCTGTGATGTCTGTGCTGATAGACTTAGATGCTAGCGTGTTTGATTCACGGTTGAACTCTTGCATCATGAAGTCAAGTTTACGGCCACAAGCGCCACCTTTCTTCAATACTACATTCGCTTCTTTCACGTGAGAGTCTAGACGGTCTAGTTCTTCTGCTACGTCTGACTTCTGAGCCAGTAGGATCAGCTCTTGCTCAACACGAGAACCTTCAAGTTCAATCTTCGCATCTTCAAATTTGGTAAGAAGACGCTCACGTTGCCATTCTAGGATCTCAGGCATGCGTGCACGAACTTTAACGACTTCTTCAGTGATCGCATCTAAACGCTGAACGATGAGCGCTTTCATGTTTTCGCCTTCACGAGCACGAGCGTCAATGAACTCTGCGATTGCATCGTTGAATGCTTCAAGTAGATCTTTGTTGATGGCATCCATGTCTTGCTCTGGCGTTTCCATTACGCCAGGCCAGTTCATGATTTGGAATGGGTTCAGACGGCTGTCTTCACCTGTCATCGTCATTACTTGGTTAGCAGCATTGATTACTTGCTGAGCCAAACCTTCGTTGATGCTTAGCTCGCCTTTCGCTGCTGGGTTTGCTTCAAAACGTAGGTTACATTCAACCTTGCCGCGAGCTAGACGCTTACGGAAACGCTCACGTAAGATTGGCTCTAAACCACGGAACTGTTCAGGCATACGGAAGTAAGTTTCTAGGTAGCGTTGGTTTACACTACGGATTTCCCATACTGCTGTACCCCAATCGCCTTTTACTTCTTTGCGTGCGTACGCGGTCATACTATAAATCATCGAATTTTCCTGTCTTTTATCATTCTGAAAATAACGCGCACGCATAGTATCACGATATGGTGTGCTCCCGAAGCTTGTCGATTTTCCGTTATAAATAGCCTTCACGGTAAGTATCTTTGAGTCGTAAGTCGCTTTAAGTAGTAGGCCACTTTGAATGGTAAATAGATTTGAAAGATAAACTGCTATATAATCTTGCCCCAATCAAAACTGTCTCACCCCTTTCTTAGGTGATGCACTCTTTCGATAGTAAATCACTTCAGACTGTTAATAAGGTAGATACCAATGCGTCCAAATGACCGCGCTGTAGATCAAATTCGTCCAATTAAAATTACTCGTAACTACACTGCTTATGCTGAAGGTTCTGTATTAGTTGAGTTCGGCAACACTAAAGTTCTATGTAATGCGACGGTAGAAGAAAACGTACCGCGTTGGTTAAAAGGCCAAGGAAAGGGTTGGGTAACCGCTGAATACGGCATGCTGCCACGTGCAACGCACACTCGTAACCGTCGTGAAGCGGCGAGCGGTAAGCAAGGTGGTCGTACGATGGAAATCCAACGTCTGATCGCTCGTAGCCTACGTGCTGTTGTTGACCTGAAAGTAATGGGTGAAATCATGATCACTGTCGATTGTGATGTTATCCAAGCAGACGGCGGTACTCGTACTGCTTCTATCTCAGGTGCAAGCGTTGCAATGGCTGATGCTATCAACAGCCTACTAGCAAGCGGCAAACTGAAGAAGAACCCAATGAAAGGCCACGTAGCGGCAGTTTCAGTGGGCATCGTTGGTGCACAAGCACTGTGTGACCTTGAGTACGTTGAAGACTCAGCAGCCGATACCGATATGAACGTTGTAATGACGGAAGACGGTAAGATGATTGAGATTCAAGGCACCGCAGAAGGCGAACCGTTCAGCCACGAAGAGCTGATGCAGCTTTTAGCCCTGGCAAATAAGGGCATTGCCGATATCGTCGAAGCGCAGAAAGCTGCGTTGGCCGACTAGTTTTTTAGATAGCTCCTTTCACAGGAGCTATTTTTTTGTCTGTAAAACCCGAAAGGGTAGTGCAGAGCGTAAGTTAAGTTTTATTGAATAAACGTAGAGGAAGAACATGAAAGCATATCAACGTGAATTTATTGAATTTGCACTAGAGAAAGAAGTACTTAAGTTTGGTGAGTTTACTTTAAAGTCTGGCCGTAAGAGCCCTTACTTCTTCAATGCTGGATTGTTTAATACAGGTCGTGACCTAGCACGCTTAGGTCGCTTCTACGCAGCAGCATTGGCTGATTCAGGTATTGAGTTCGATGTACTATTTGGCCCTGCATACAAAGGTATTCCAATCGCAACAACAACAGCGGTTGCACTGGCAGATCACCATGATGTGGACACGCCTTACTGCTTCAACCGTAAAGAAGCGAAAAACCACGGTGAAGGTGGCAACCTAGTGGGTAGCGAACTTGAAGGTCGCATCATGTTAGTGGATGACGTGATCACTGCAGGTACTGCGATCCGTGAGTCGATGGAAATCATCCAAGCAAACGGCGCTGACTTAGCGGGTGTTCTGGTTGCGATTGACCGTCAAGAGAAAGGCAAAGGTGAATTGTCTGCGATTCAGGAAGTAGAGCGCGACTTCGGCTGTGCGATTATCTCAATCGTTAGCCTGACTGATTTAGTGACTTTTCTTGAAGAGAAAGGCACAGACGCAGCACATCTTGATTCAGTAAAAGCGTACCGAACTCAATACGGAATCTAATTCGTAAACTGAAGAAGTTGAACCTAATGGTTTAGTGCCTTAGGTTTAGAGCTTAAAAAAGAAAAATGCCCGAGAGATGAAACTCTTTCGGGCATTTTTTTACTTAAATCTTATTGGACAGAACAAGGCTCGCTTACTTGTAACGAATGCCTTTTTCCGCCTCTGGATCTTCCATGGTTTTGAAGCGCTTGTGTAGCCACATCCATTGTTCTGGGGCTCTTAAGATAATCTTCTCAAGATAGCGGTTCATATACGCTGCTGCCGCTTTTTCATCTTTCTGCGGATAGTTATCTTCGATTGATTCGTCGGCCATGATTTCATATTTTCCGTCGGCATTTCTAAAGCCAGACCCAATAACGACCGCGCATCGACTGGTGTAAGCCAAAATGCTGGTTCCAGTGGTGGTGCTTGCATCCTCTACTGCAAAGAAAGGTACGAATACAGATTTATTGCGACCGTAGTCATGATCAGGGAGATAGAATAGGCGATCTCCGTTACGCAGAACACGTATCATCTTTTTCACATCTTTACGATCAATAGTCAGATTGCCATTGTGGGTTCGGCCCCAAAACTGAATAAGGTTATATACAGCGTTGTTGTGTGGGCGATACACGCCATATCCATGTTGTCCGAGTACGGCAAAAGCGCGAGCGGTAATTTCAAGGTTGAGAGCGTGCACACAACAAAGTAGAACGCCTTTACCGTTTTTGCTATGCGATCTCATTACTGCAGTATCTTTATCAACCAGCAACATTTTAAATCGCCACGTAGGCCAAAACCAAGTAATGCCGGTTTCAATCAACGCTAATCCAGTATTTTTGAAGTTTTCTTTAACTAATTGATTTATTTCTTCTATGGGCTTTTCAGGAAAGGCTAGCTCCATATTACGAGTTGCAATATCAACCCGTTTTTTACCAAAACGCACGCCTAGTAAGCCAAGTCGCTGCCCTAAGGAGAGCAACACACGGTAAGGTAGCAGGTTAACAATTAGAGCCAACAACCCAAAGCCTAGCCATACGGGCCAGTATTTAGGGTGCAGCAGTAAGAGTGAAAATTCAGGCTTATCATATGTGGTTTTGTTCATATATTTGGCTTAATGCTGATTACTATTCGATTTGTGCACTCAGAAGTGCCCAATACTCTTCAAAGTTCGCTGTCGGTTGATATTTGAAGTCCGAGCGAACAAATCGATTTAAACTTCCTTCAACCTGACCTAACAATTGAGCCGCTAAGATTTTTTCATCAACCGGGAATGACTTCCCTTCGCGAAGCTTTCTTTCTCGTAGAATTTGACGAAGTTGCGTCTCAATACGTTCGAAAAGCTGATTGATGCGATCGCGCAGGCGTTCATTTTCAAACATTAGAGCATGACCAGACAAAATTCGAGTCAGGCCTGGGTTACGTTCTGAGAAAACCAAGATAAGTTGTAGCACTAGGCGTATGCGCTCTAGTGTGTCTTTCTCTTCATCTAGAATACGGTTGATTCGAGACATCAACGCTTCTTCAATGAACTCGATCAAGCCTTCAAACATGCGAGCTTTGCTTGGGAAGTGGCGGTATAACGCAGCTTCAGAAACACCAACTTGCTTGGCCAACTTTACCGTTGTGATACGAGAAGCACCTTCGGTCGATTCCAACATTTGTGCTAGAGCTTGCAGGATTTCTTCACGACGGTTTGATTTTCGAGTACCGGCCATCTATTTACTTCCTTTCCTAAAGATGAGGATTGAGTGAAGCAGGATTATAAACACCATTCAATTCTGTTCCTAGTTTTGTAAGACCTAGGTCAACAGAATCGAGAGGTGTCAGCGTATTGTCAGGGTAAAATTGTGCGTTTATACGTCAATAAGCTGTTGGATCTGATTAAGGATCTGGAAACCAAGAGAGTCTTTGCTATCTAGAGGTAGAGATTTATCGCCACCTTTCCAATAAAGGTGCAACTCATTACTACTACTATTAAAGCCTTGGCCTTCGACAGAGACATCGTTAGCACAAATCATATCGAGGTTCTTTCTTTCCAATTTTCCGCGCGCATACTTCTCGACATCTTGAGTTTCTGCTGCGAAGCCGACAGTAAATGGACGATCTTCAGTCATTGAGGCAACGGAAGCCACAATGTCTGGGTTCTTAACCATTTGAATGGTCATGTCATCTTTACTATCGACTTTTTTAAGCTTCTGGTCTGCAATGGTCTCTGGGCGGTAATCGGCAACCGCAGCGCAGCTGATGAAAATATCATGCTGAGCAGCATTGGCATTCACGGCATCAAACATCTGTTGTGCGCTGTCTACATCAATGCGATTAACCTGATTTGGTGTCGCGAGTGATACAGGGCCACTAATTAGAGTTACCGTAGCACCTTGTTTCGCGGCCGCTTCAGCCAGTGCATAGCCCATCTTGCCCGAGCTATGATTGGTAATGTAACGAACTGGGTCGATCGCTTCGCGAGTTGGACCCGCAGTAATTAACACCGAACGGCCAGTCAGAGGTTTAGGTTGGAAGAAGTCTTCACAACGATGGACCAGTTGCATTGGCTCTAACATACGCCCCATACCAACATCGCCACAGGCCTGTTCACCAGCTGCCGGACCCCAGATTTCACATCCACGACGTTTTAGCGTTGCGATGTTCTCTTGAGTTGCAGGGTGGCTGTACATTTGTTGGTTCATTGCTGGGGATACCGCAACTGGCGCATCGGTTGCTAAAACCAAAGTGGTCAGTAGGTCGTTACCCATGCCTGCGGTCATACGCGCAATAAGGTCTGCGGTTGCGGGTGCTAATAAGACTAGGTCAGCCCATTTCGCCAGTTCGATGTGCCCCATGGAAGCTTCAGCAGCAGGATCAAGCAAACTATCAGACACTGGCCTTCCAGAGACAGCTTGCATGGTGAGAGGAGTAATGAACTCCTTAGCCGCATTAGTCATGACGACTTGTACCTGCGCACCACGTTCGATTAAGCGTCGAGTCAGTTCGGCACATTTATAAGCTGCGATACCACCACTAATGCCAAGTAGGATTTTTTTTCCAGCTAGGCCTTGTTGGTCAGCGTTATCCAGTTGATTAACCAATGTTTGCATGATTCTGTTCCTTAATTTCTCTGGGACTAACGATATCAGAACAAAGGATTAGTGCCTAGAAGCAGAATTGGAACAGGTTTGACACTCATCAAGTTGATGTTATCAAACTTATCAATTACACGGTTTTGCTAGGCATTAGTCTTCTTTATAAAGCTGTGGAAGCTCTCCGTAGACAAACGGATTAGGCTGATGGATCGTATTCATCACCCTAGATAGCCTTTATATGCCTATAAGTAAAATGCCTGTTGAGTCGATGCCAAGAGAAAAGTTACTGAGTAGAGGCCCCGACTCCTTAAGTGATGCGGAGTTGTTAGCTATATTTCTTCGAACGGGCACACAAGGAATGAATGTTTTAGAGCTATCAGACAAGTTGATCAAAGATTTTGGTTCGCTTCGCCATCTTTTTTCTGCAACGGAGGCTGAGTTTTGTGCCCATAAAGGGATGGGGCAGGCGAAATATGTCCAGTTGCAGGCTGTTTTGGAGATGACGCAACGTTATTTGGCCGAGACTTTATCTCGAGGGGATGCACTAACTAGCCCAAGTCACACCAAGTTGTATCTTTCGAGTATATTGCGTGATCGCCAGCGAGAAGCCTTCTACATATTGTTCCTAGATAACCAAAACAGAGTAATAAAAGATGAAGTGATGTTTGAAGGAACCATCGATGCAGCATCTGTTTACCCGAGAGAAGTGGTTAAACGGGCACTTCATCATAATGCTGCCGCTTTAATCCTAGCGCACAACCATCCTTCCGGTGTCGCAGAGCCAAGCCAAGCAGATAGGCGAATTACACGTAGATTAACCGACGCATTGGCACTAGTGGACATCCGAATTCTCGACCATTTTGTCGTTGGAGATGGCGAAGTTATCTCTTTTGCAGAGCGCGGATGGATTTGAATCACATTTTAGGTTGTTAGTTGCGTTAAATCTGCTATCATTCCGCCCACATTTTAGAACCTTAAATCAGCTCTGATTACTCAAATAGCTGCCCTGTTCAAAAAAAGATCACGAAATCCTTAAAAAGGATCTGTTCGGGTCTTGAGCAATGCATGTCAAGTTAGTATAATACGCGACCTTTGATAGCCTTGAATGGATTTTCCATTATGGTTTTTACCTCTATTTTCAGAATTGATAGAGAGGTTCGGCCACCAAGGTTGATATCGAGCTGAAACGATTTGGAGAGACATTCATGTCCCGAGTATGTCAAGTAACTGGTAAGCGTCCAGTAACGGGTAACAACCGTTCACACGCACGCAATGCTACCAAGCGTCGTTTTCTGCCGAACCTACAAACTCACCGTTTCTGGGTAGAGAGCGAAAAACGTTTTGTTAAACTACGTCTAACTGCTAAAGGCATGCGTATTATTGATAAGAAAGGCATCGATGCTGTTCTTGTTGATATCCGTGCACGTGGCGAAAACGTTTAAGAGGAATTAAGCAATGGCTAAAGGCATTCGTGAGAAAATCCGTCTAGTATCTTCTGCTGGAACTGGTCACTTCTACACAACTGACAAGAACAAGCGTAACATGCCAGGCAAATTTGAGATCAAAAAGTTTGATCCAGTAGTTCGCCAGCACGTTATGTACAAAGAAGCTAAAATCAAGTAATTGATAGCCCCTTTGTCTCTTCTTTTATAGAAGAATAAATTAAAAACCCAGCTTATAGCTGGGTTTTTTTATATCTAAAATTTGAGTAACTCAATTATTCTTGTTTGATATAGCGTCTGATAGATAGAAAACCGTACAACATAGAAAGTATTGCCACTTTCACGATATACTGATTACTCAATAGGTTAGATGAGCAGAATCATATGAGATATCGTGGACGCCGGTGGAACAACATACTCATGTTCAGTGTGATCGCTTTTATTGGCGTGTTAAACCTTCCAACTTTGATCAAAACGTACCTTATCGAGCCCGAACCTGAAGTTAAGATCAGCGGTTCTTATCCTTCTCTTTTAAATCCAGCAGCTGAGCTTCAAGCTTTGCATTTTGCTAATTGGTCAGTTGTAGTAGAAGACGATCATTGGGCTTATCAATTTAAAGACACAGTGCTTCCTCAAACTACCAGTGCACAAGAGCTGTCACAGAGGTGGCAGGAACTTGTGGGCACCGAAATTGACTCTCAAACCTATACCGACCTCTCACCACAATTGAATACCCCGCATACCATTGAGGTTTGGTATCAAGACCAAGAAGAGCCCCAGCGTATTACCTATTATCAACTTGCTGAGTTTTGGTTGCTAAAAAACTGGAATGATCAGTGGCTGGCGGTGTCTATTGAAGAGAGCTACTTGTTTCCAAGCTTTGGCTCAGGAGATTCATTTAAATCAGACCATCTCTTTAAAGCAGACAAGCTATCTATATCAGACAAATCACCTAAATCGGACGACTAACTATGCCTGAATTACCCGAAGTTGAAGTAAGCCGCATGGGGATCTCGCCTCATTTAGTCGGTGAGAAGATTAAAACTCTGACTTTTCGTACACCTAAACTGCGTTGGGATATCCCTCAAGAACTTAAGCTATTAGAAGGGCAGGTGATTCGCTCTATTTCACGCCGAGCGAAGTACCTATTGATAGAAACCGATACCGGAACAGCCATTGTTCACCTCGGTATGTCTGGCTCACTGCGCGTGTTAGATGCAGACTTCCCGCCAGCAAAACACGATCACGTGGATCTTAAGTTAACCAATGGCAAGATATTGCGTTACAACGATCCGCGTCGCTTTGGTGCGTGGTTATGGTCGGCGCCTGATGAGATACATACTGTATTACTGGGTTCTGGTCCTGAGCCACTAACTGACGACTTCAACGCAGATTACATTGCTGAGAAAGCAGAAAAGCGTAAGGTTGCCGTCAAACAGTTCATTATGGACAACAAAGTAGTGGTAGGTGTGGGGAATATCTACGCCAATGAAGCGCTGTTTTCTTCACGAATTCATCCACTTCGCCCAGCAAGCAAAGTGACAAAACAAGAGTGGATCTTGTTAACCAAAGAGATCAAACAAGTACTCGCTACCGCCATCAAACAAGGTGGCACCACACTCAAAGACTTCGCCCAAGCGGATGGAAAACCGGGATATTTTGCTCAAGAGCTGCAGGTTTATGGTAAGGCTGGTGAACAGTGTCCGAGTTGTAGTGAGAAGCTTGAAGAGCAAAAAATCGGACAGAGGAATACGTTTTTTTGTTCTCAATGTCAGGTATAGATGTATAGCTCTCAATACAGAGCTTGATATCACTTGAAGCTGTGTCTAGGGCACTTTATCTGATAAAATGTCAAGTCACCCCTTTGATTTATAGTTTGAATTATGTCGTCTTCATTTCTAAAGGCAGAGTCTATATCTAGAGCTTTGTTGCTAATTCCTTACCTATGGTTAGCTATTGGTATTATTTGGATGCCTCAGGGCAGCAAACCTTTGGTCGCTTTGGTTTTGGTCGCAGCTATCGCCCAGTTAGCGGTAAAGGGCTTTTCTCAGGTTAAAGAAAATCTGAAAACTAATATGTGGTTATGGGGCGTGTGGCTAGCTTTGATGTTCACCATTGTTAGCTACATAACTTATGGGGCAAGTTCTCAAGAATTAAGAGGTTTATTATTGACACTTGTTTTACTGATCGTTCTTCCTCAGTCGTATATAGTAAATATTCGTTGGGTTCAATATTTATTATTTTCAGCAGCGTTGGCTTGTTGGGCATTATCTTGTTGGTACTCTATGATCGAACCTACCCCACGAGGTCATTGGCCGGTAAACCCGATTCCATTAGCTATGCACCAAGGCCTCGTTTCTGTGCTTTCCATTGGCGCACTGTTGACGACATTTAAAGGCAAACGAAGCGGTTTACTTGCCGTCAGTGCCATCATATCAGGCTTGTCGGTATTGTTAACCCAGTCAAGGGGGGGGATCTTAGCTCTAGCTTGTTGTTACTTTTTGGTGGCGGTTAGTGTTGTCGTTCAAAAAAAGGGCAGTTTTAAAATTATCGTCATCTCCTTTTTAGTGCTCTTCGGTTCGGCGTTATTGGCTAAGGATGCGCTTATCAAACGATATCAAGAAACGGAGGCCGAGTTTTATCAAATGAACCATGGCAATCGAGATACTTCGATTGGTTTAAGGCTACAAATGTACCAAGCGGGTTTGGAGCTCTTTGCTAGTCACCCCATGTTAGGTCATGGAGAATTCACACGTGAGTATGCAGAAGATAACCTAACTGGTTATACACCGACCGGTTATCATTTTATCTCACAAGCACATTTACATAATAACTACATTGATAAACTGGCTCGTTCAGGGGTGATCGGTTTTATATTTTTGTTATATTTACTTTTTTATCCAATTTATTTTGGAATAAAAAAGCATCCGCAATGTGTTTGGCTATTGAGCTTACCCGCAATTTATTATGCTTTGACCAGTGTCACCGATTCGCCGTTTAGAAATGGCGACACCACGGTTGTCTATTTGGTTGTGATTGGCACACTCATGCACTATGCAAGTAGGAAAGTTAAGGTTGAAATAAATAACAGTGATGATAACGAAATATAAGCAATCACGATGAAATTATTCTATTATCTAAAACATGCCTTGCTCTCTATCGCACCTCGTTTGTATTTTTCAAAACAGTTTGAAAAGCTGGAAAAGTCATATTCCGGTCAAGCTGACTATATAAAAACCAGAGTAAATTATTATGTGAAAGGGCTCGGCGACTTTGATAAGGCTAGTCTAAGCTGCGAGATTAGTAATTATTCTCGAAAAGGCTACACATCTTATTTCTTTGATCTTAAAGAGTTTCTTCATTATTTTCCAAAGTACTTTCGTTTCAGTTACTACTTTGGTGATGAAACGCATATAGAGCCAGTTCCAACGTTATTTAAAGCTCGTCCGATTGCTGGGAACAATAGTAACTCTGTACTATTTAAATTAGATAAGCGTCGTCATTTCCGATTCGTGGATGATAGCTTAAGTTTTTCTGATAAAAAAAATATGGCCGTATTTCGTGGTGCTGTGACTCAACCACATAGAATTCGTTTTATGAAAACTCTGTATGGTCATCCACTGATGAATGCAGGTCAATCGAATACTTCAGAGCAAAACCCAGAGTGGCAACAACCATTTATGACAGTCGAAGAGCAGCTTCAATACAAATTCATTATTTGTCTTGAAGGGAACGATGTTGCATCAAACTTGAAATGGGCAATGTCTTCAAACTCACTTGTCGTTACTCCAAAAATGAAATTTGAAACGTGGTTTATGGAAGGCACTCTGCAGCCAGGCATACATTATGTAGAGGTGAAGGATGACTGGTCGGATTTTGAGCAAAAAATTAAATACTATTTAGACAACCCTAAAGAGTCTGAACAGATGATCAAAAATGCGCATGAATACCTTGCTCCTTTCCAAGATGAACAACTAGAAAAATTGGTTTGCATTAAAACACTTCAAGAATATTTTAGACTATCTGGTCAAGCTATTAACGAACACGCTATTAACGAGCAAGACAAATGAAAATTCTGATTATTGGCCCGTCATGGGTTGGAGACATGGTGATGTCTCAAGGCTTATATGTTGAGTTACAAAGACAGTATCCTGACGCAAAAATTGATGTTTTAGCGCCAGCATGGTGTAAGCCTATTTTGGAAAGAATGCCACAAGTCAATCAAGCTCTTGAAATGCCATTAGGGCATGGGCAATTTGATCTGAAATCTCGTTATAAGATCGGCAAATCGTTGAGGGAAGTACAGTACGATAAAGCGTACGTATTACCTAACTCCGCGAAATCAGCTTTAATTCCCCTGTTTGCACGCGTTCCTGAACGAGTTGGCTGGAAAGGTGAAATGCGTTTTGGTTTGCTTAATGACGTTAGAACCAATAAAAAAGCGTTTCAATACATGTTAGAGCGATATGTAGCGTTAGCGCACCCTAAAGCTGAAATGACGGGTAGTGGTTGTTTAGGTGAATTGTCATCATTACCTTTTCCAAGCCTACAAGTTGTTGACTCCAGCCAACAAAAGGCTATGGAGCAATTTGGTTTAAACAATCAAAGGCCTGTCCTTGGTTTATGTCCTGGTGCTGAGTTTGGCCCTGCGAAACGTTGGCCTGATAATCACTTTGCAACAGCAGCGACAGCGATGATAAAGCAAGGTTACCAAGTGTGGTTGTTTGGCTCGGCTAAAGATCGTGAAGTAACCCAAAAGATAATCGAACAAGTCCCTGTTAATATGCAGCAGCATTGCTTCAATTTAGCTGGAGATACGAGCTTAATTCAGGCTGTAGACTTGATCGGGGCTTGTCGTACTGTCGTTAGTAATGATTCTGGGCTGATGCATGTGGCCGCCGCGGTGGGCTGTAATGTCGTGGCTGTTTATGGCTCTAGTTCACCTAAATATACGCCTCCGCTAACGAACAAACTGGCGATCATCAATACCGATATTGAGTGCCGACCTTGCTTTGAACGAACTTGTCCCAAGCAGCACCTAAAGTGCCTAACTGAGTTAATGCCGAGTAGAGTCATTAGTGCTATTGAGCAGTTTGATGTAATTTCCCAAGGCAAAATATAAATAAGGTCGTCATATGAGCACTGTCGTTCGTTGGGCCTATACCGCGTTACTTTTCCTTGTAAGCCCTATCCTGCTTTGGGGCTTATATCGTTCCAAAGCAAACAAACCACCTTTTGGTCGTCGTTGGAAAGAGCATTTCGGGTTTACACCGTCGATCAATAATAGACAGTCGGGCGTGATCTGGCTTCATGCTGTTTCAGTAGGGGAAGTGCTGGCGAGTAAGAAGTTAGTTGAACAACTGGCGATACAAAACCCAGATAAAAGAATACTGATCACTACAACAACGAGTACAGGCGCTGAGCAGGTAGAAAAGATGAGTGGTTCGATTAGCCACCGCTATATGCCTATTGATTTTAGTTGGTGTGTTCAACATTTTATCAATCGCGTTCAACCAGATAACATGCTCATTATTGAAACGGAATTATGGCCAAACACCATTAACACCGTTGCTAAAAATGATATTCCGATGATATTAGTCAATGGACGATTATCCGAAAAATCAGCCAGTAATTATCAAAAGATGAGTTCGTTAATTTATCCGACAATCTCTAAGTTAAGCTTAATATTGACGGTACACTCTGATGATAAATCTCGATTTGAGTTACTAGGTGCGCCGAGCGAAAAAGTCATTGTCACAGGCTCAATTAAGTACGATGTGTCGATTGATAATAATGTAATCGCACAAGGCGAGCATCTTAAAGATATTTTGGGGCAGGGTAGGCAGATTGTTGTCGCCGCGAGCACTCATGCTGGTGAAGATGAACAAATTTTTAGAGCTTACCAGCAAGCCAAAAGAGAACTGCCAAAGTTACTCTTAGTGATAGTACCTCGTCACCCTGAACGCTTTGATTCAGTTGCTGAATTGGCCAAAAACCAAGGCTTAGTTTTGGTTCGTCGAACCGAAGTTGTTGACGACGTACCGCTTGGTGTCGATGTCTACCTAGGAGATACGATGGGAGAGCTTATGGTTATGCTTTCTGCGAGTGATCTCGTCTTTATGGGAGGAAGCCTACTTGGAAAGAAAGTAGGAGGGCATAACTTCATCGAACCTGCATTGCTTCAAAAATATTGCTTAACAGGGCCGAGCTATTTCAATTTTGCAGACCTGGCGAATCAATTGATCGACTCGAGCGCACTGTCTGTTGTAGCCGATGAGAATGAGCTTGCTTTACAAATGATCAGTGCATTATCCAAGCCTAAAGAGTTAATTGAAAAAGGGCGAATAGGCTATGGTATAGTTCAACAGAATCAAGGTGCGTTACATAAAACACTCCAATTGATACATCATTCAGCCACCAATAATCAGTCAACCAATATTGAGACATCACGATGATCAAAACTTTTGTTATTCATGTAAGCAAAGGCTACGAAGAACGTAGAAAACATATAGATAAGCACCTGCCAGAAGTGGGCATCACTGATTACGAATATATGTTAGCTGGTGATATCGATGATCTATCTGATGACGTTAGAAATGGTTTTTTTGACGACTCACTGAGGCTCCCTGAGAAGTCTTGCTTTTATAAGCACTACTTAGTGATGAAAAAAGTCGTAGAAGAACAAATTCCACAAGTATTAGTGTTAGAAGATGATGCTTTTTTAAATAGCGATTTTATTGAGCAACTAGAAGCTTTCCAAAATGAACTTCGTGGTGAAGAAAAGTATCTTGTAAATATTGAAGAGGCATCGAGCTTAGTACCTGCATCAGTAAGAGTTCCAAATCAACATCTGTACTTGTGTAAAACGAACAAGCTTACTGGTGGTTTGCTTTATGACCTTAGTTTTGCTCGTGCAATGGTAGAGCATATGGAAAGCAATATAACTGACGCACCTATTGATGGTTATATTGGTAATGAGCGAACGACATTAGAGTACAATATTTTTTGGACACACCCACCTTTGGTTCGTCAGGGTAGTAAAACCGGTGCATTTGATAGTGAGTTGAGTGGTAGAACCTCAGGACTTTATGCGACGGTTAGAAGTTGGTTTAAAGAGGGATACCGAACTCATGTTCGAAGCCATGTCAGCAGCAAGCACAAAGCACTTTTTAAAAATATTACGAAGTACTAAATTATGAAATCAGAATTGGCTAGAAAACACTTAACATTTGTTATTTATGGCAATGATAGAACTTACTATCAAGGCGCAAGGTTTTGCATTTTGTCTTTTTTAGCCAATTGGGTTGAGGCAAATGGAACTAGGCCTGAAATTTCTGTTCTAGCGGAAGAACCTGAGCACTTCGCTAATATGCCAATTAAAGTGTTTCCGATATCGCCTGATCAAAAGGCTGAATGGAGTCTAGACAATACTTATCACTTTAGAATCAAGAACCGCGGCTTAAAATATCTTTGTGATAATTTAGAGTTGAGTTCTGAAGATAAACTGCTTTTTCTAGATACAGATACGTACTTTAACGTGCCAACAAACGTTTACTTCGACTCTATATCGGATAAAAACGCGTTACTGTTTTGCTCAGAAGTGAACATCAATACTTTGCCAAGCACCAATGAGTATTCACATATCAGAGATAGAGATATAAAACTTATGGATGGCAGTGTCTACCGCACTAATCCAAACTCAGTTATGTGGGCGTCGGCAGTCATTGGTATCACCGGAAAAAACTCATCGGCTTTTGATTATGCCGATGTGTTGATTCAAGCGTTACGTCAAGAAGGGTGTGAGGCACACACTTTAGAGCAGTTTGCGCTATCTGAAGCGCTCTCTACGCAGGTGAATATTGAACCAGCGAAAGCTTGGCTCAATCATTATTCAACGAGTGGGCGAAAAGACTGGGCGAGAACGGTGTTGGAACAGTTCTTTGAAGAACACGGAGATAAACCATTTGAAGAGCAAATACGCTTAGCTAAAGAAGTGTCCTTCAAGCGCCCTCTTGCTGAAGTGATTCGAGGGCATATCTATAAAAAGAAAAAGAAACTTCGTAAGTTATTTGGTTTGAAAGAAGAATAAATCATAGACTCTCAAGGGTACTCACTTTGTACCCTTGTTCTATTTGTGAAAAATCAAAGTGCTGAGCATCAATCCTTCCTAATCGAACTTCTTTTTCGAATGAGCGCTTAAGTCGCTTTAAATTACTCTCTTTCCAGCTATTACCTGTTTGCGTTAGGCATTTATCAAAATCGATAATCCAAACCTTGCCTGCTTTATCAACGAGAATGTTATGGATATTGAGGTCGGTATGATTGACCCCGGCATCGTGCATTTTTCGAATTTGATGACCAATATCGTTGAAATGGGAATCGGATAGTTTTTTGTTTGATAGTATCTTTACTAAGTCTTCTGCGTCGGAAATCTTTTCAATTAAAATATCGGCTTTGTAAACGAGCCCTTCTTGCGAAACTTTCGCAGCAACGGGTGTCGGGACATTAACTTTATGTGTGGCTAGAAGCTCAAGTAACATTAGCTCTTGGTATGCTCGTGAGTTCTCTAATCCAGTAAATAAATAGCTGTCTCTAACTAGCTTTCCAAACAAGCCGCCGCGATGATAATGTCGAAGAGCGAAATTGCTTTTTTCTCCCTTAACAAACCATGTTGTTCCTCTACCTTGAGCGTGCCCCAGTATTGCTTGATTCGCCTTCCAATAATCCACAGAAAAAGCCAATTCAACGTCTTCGGTGAGTAATTTAGGATTATACCAGTACGTTGTTTTATGGATTTGCTTTGTTGTAAACATGAATCACTGTCTCGTATTGGGGAGTTTATGGCATACTTGGTAGAACAGTATATCAAACGCCGAACAGATTAATGAACGATTCATGTAGTTACCAAAAAATATTAGTTGTTGCCACTCATTGCATTGGTGATAGTTTGTTGATCTCTGCTTTTACCCATAGTCTGAGAAAAGCGTTTCCGACCGCAACAATAGATGTTTTAGTTAATGCTAGAGGGGAGATGGTTTTTGGTACCAATCCAGACGTTGACTCTTTAGTTGAAATTCCGCCAAGAGCATCCGTTAAGGACTATTACCGGATTTTAAAAACGCATGGTCGATATGATTTAGTCGTCAATGAAATGCTTAATGATAGAACAGCTATCTATAGTTTTATCTTTGGTAAGAAAAGACTTGGTGCAATTGATGAATCGCTTTCTGGCGCCTGGGTTAAAAAGTTAATTTATACTCATTACATTAAAGAACAGCATCGCTTTGAGCATAAAATGAGTCGCGTTGCTCGTATGCTGGATACCATAGATGTTAATTGTATTGCACGGCTAGTCTCTCCCGAAGAGTTATTACCTTCAGTGGTTCAAAAGAGATTGCCATCAAACTACATTGTTGTGCATGCGCCATCCTCCAACGAAATTAAGCAGTGGCCAGTCTCGTATTGGGTTGAAGTCATCAATCGTTTGATCTCTGCAGGCTATAACATTGTCTTATCTGGCGCTAAATTAGAACGCGATGAGACCATTGTTGAACAAATCATGAGTCAAGTCCCTGAGTCGAACCAACTGGTCAGTGTTTTAGGGGAATTATCATTAGCTCAAACTTCGGTATTAATAAAACATAGTGATGGTTTTGTTGGACCTGATAGTGGCCCGGGTCACCTCGCATCAGGTTACTCTATCCCAATTGTATCTATTATTAGCGTGGCACCAGCAAGCATGTGGTCACCTTGGCCATATGAAGAGCCAATTGATGTAACGAACAATTTATACAGCAATGGTGTTAGCTCCCAAAGAGTCGCCAATATTAGACTTGTGCAATCTGAACGTAACTGCGTCCCTTGCTATAAAAACAGATGTCAGATTAGCGATGATGTCTATTCGCCATGCCTTCAAGATATCAAGCCAGATAACGTTGTTTCTGCTGTTCTAGAAATGATGCCATTGGAATCGATCAATGAATAACGCTCTTTCTGCTCCAAAATCTATTTGTATTCTGCGTTTATCTGCCATTGGTGACGTTTGTCATGCCCTTTCTGTGGTGCAACTTATTCAAGCTACCTATCCAGAATGTCAGATCACGTGGGTGATGGGAAAAATCGAAGCTCAATTACTTGGTGATATACCTGGAATTCAAGTTGTAGTGTTTGATAAAAAACGCGGCCTAAAAGGAATGAAAGAAGTATGGAGATCCCTGCGTCTAACTCGGTTTGATTATTTACTGCATATGCAAGTTGCACTAAGAGCCAGCCTGTTAACGATAGGGATAAAGGCAAAAGTAAAACTTGGCTTTAGTTGGACACGTGCCAAAGAGGGGCAGTGGCTCTTTACCAATCGCAAGCTGCCAAAAACGGACGCATCTCATGTGTTAGATAATTTCTCTGAATTTGCTTACTTTTTGGGGTGTTCCAAACAGGTGCCGACATGGGATCTTGCTTTGTCTGATGAAGATCAAAGACTATCGATGGAGCTTGCGCATGAGCCGTATATTGTTATTAGCCCTGCCGCGAGTAAAGATGAGAGAAACTGGTTAGTTGAGCGCTATGCCGCTGTCGCCGATCACGCTTATCAGTTAGGCTTTAAAGTGGTTTTTTGTGGTGCTCCAACGGATAGAGAGCGCAATTTAACCGACAATATCTCTCAGCACATGACATCACCTTGTATTAACTTAGTAGGCTCAACTTCGTTAAAGCAGCTTACCGCAGTGATTGGTAAATCCAGTGTTGTGATCGCTCCTGATTCAGGGCCTGCACACATTGCGACGACTCAAGGTGTCCCCGTGATTGGTTTGTATGCGCACAGTAACCCAATGCGAACAGGGCCTTATCATAGTTTAGACAGTGTGGTTTCTGTCTATGAACAGATTGCTGAAGAGCAACACGGTAAAGCGGTTGACGAGCTTCCATGGGGAACCCGAGTAAAAGGAAAAGATCTTATGGCTCTTATTTCAACAGAATCGGTGATTGAGCAGCTAGACCGTGTATTAGGCCGATTGAAAAACAAGAAAACATCCAGTGAATAAAGGAATGTCATGAAAATAGCAATATACCCAGGTACTTTTGATCCAGTGACTAACGGCCACTATGACTTAATTAAACGTGCTGCATGTATGTTTGAAAAGCTTGTCATTGGTGTCGCAGAGAGCCCAAGTAAAGCCACCTTATTTAGCTTAGATGAGCGTGTGGCCTTATTGCGAGAAACTTGCCATGAATTACCTAATGTCTCCGTCGAGGGTTTTAGCAGCTTGCTGGTTGATTTTGCGACCGAGCAAAATGCCTCAATTTTGGTGCGTGGCTTAAGAACAACAATGGACTTTGAGTATGAGTTTGGTTTGACGACAATGTATCGTCGATTAAAACCAGAACTAGAGAGCCTGTTTTTGACACCTTCAGAAGAGTTTGCTTTTTTATCATCAACATTGGTTCGTGAAGTCGCTATTCATGGTGGAGAAATAGAGCAATTTGTTCCAGGGTGTGTTCATCAAGCTGTTGTCGCTAAAGTAAAAGCTTTTAAAAATTAAGTGATTATGAATATTTTAATGTATACAAGAGCTACGTTACCTGTGGTGAATTATGGTGGAACCGAACGAGTCATTTGGGACCTAGTTTATGCTTTGCATCTTGCCGGGCACCGAGTGACGCTGCTCGCTGGCAAAGGCACAAAGTGTGATTGGGCGAGAGTCATCGAGTATCAACCGAATGTACCACTGCAAAGTCAGCTTCCAAATGATATTGATGTTGTACATTTCCACTCTGATCTAGAGCCTATCTCTTATCCCTACATTTTAACGCAGCATGGTAATTCAGACGGCCCTATTGACCCTAATACCGTCTTTGTTTCATCTCAGCATGCAAAAAATCATGGTGCACAAGCTTATGTTTACAATGGCTTGAATTGGGATAACTACCAAAAGCCTAACTTTAACTTGCAACGAGAACGTTTCCATTTTCTTGGGAAAGCGGCGTGGCGAGTTAAAAATGTTCAAGGTGCCATTGATATTACCAAGAAAGCTGGCCAGCAGCTTGATGTGTTGGGCGGCCATCGATTGAACCTAAAAATGGGTTTCAGGTTAACGTTAGATCGTCATGTTCGTTTTTTAGGGATGGTGGACGATACAACGAAATCTCAGATCATGACTCAGTCAAAAGGTCTGATATTCCCCGTGACTTGGCATGAACCGTTTGGCTTAGCGATTACAGAGAGTTTGTATTTTGGTTGCCCAGTGTTTGGTACACCTTATGGCTCACTGCCGGAATTAGTTTCTAGTGAGGTAGGTCTTTTATCGAGCTGTGAACAAGATCTCGTAGAAGGGATCTTAAATTCTGACACCTATGATTCAGCTCGTTGTAATGAATACGCGAGAGATCAATTCAATGCCAATGTCATGGCTGCAGCGTATGTTAGTTATTACGAGAAGGTAGTTGAAGGTAATAAAGCCAATAGTGCATTAGGAAGTATTGTCGAGTCTTTTAAAAGGTTGCCTTATGAACGATAAATTGAAGCCAAAACTGGTTTTTGTAGGCTACAAGCAACAGTATGAAAAACTAGAAATTGATGTGCTATCGTCTGATTATGAAAAGCATCATATTTTCTTAAGCAAGTGGTTAGTGAAATTAATTTCCTTTTTATTTTTCTACAGTAAAAAACACTATCATGAGGCTTATGGAGCGATCATAAGACGAAAAATAAAGGCGCTAAATGGCTTTGATGTCATATTCACAACCGACTCTTTGAGAGACATTAAGTCAATATCAAAGGTTAGTGGGAGGAAGATTATTCTTTTTAGGAATATTACAGATGGGAGCTTGAACCATCTTTTAGATGATTTTGAAATATATACGTTTGATGAGGGTGATGCAAAAAAATACAACTTTAAGCATGCTTATTCTCCGATGCCTCAACTAAAAATTATTGATGAGATAGCAAAATCCTCTGATTACGATGTGTCTTTTGTGGGGGTGGATAAAGGAAGGAAAGAAAAGGTTCAAAAAATAGAAGAGGCATTGGGTGATTTTAAGTGCAACTTTATTGTGTTTGACAAAAAACCTTCTTATTCCTATGTTGAATACCTAACCGTGATGCTCAATACCAAATGTGTACTGGAAATTGTTCTTGATGGACAGACGTCTGATACTATGAGGGTTAAAGAAGCGTTATACGCCAGAAAGAAAGTTATCACGAATAATACGAGTCTTTATAATCACCCTTTATACTCAAAAGATAATTTCCTTATATTTGACTCTCTAAATGAACTCGCAAATCATATTGAGGAATTTATCTCTGGTGACTTTGATGAATCAGTTTTGATTAAGCTTGAAGATTACACAGTTGATGGTTTTTATCATAACCTATTATTTAGTCAAAAATAATGAGACGAATAAATCCGCCTTCTAAGAAGGCGGATAATCTTTAATAAATTAGAAGATATGTGTTAATAGCCCACATATGGGTCTTGTCCATTCCTACGTGTTTTTAACAACTTTAAAATCCACATGTACTGCTCAGGTTTCGGATTAACAAAACCTTCAACGACTTCATTCATTGCCCTAGCGTCTTGATGTTCATCGCCGGATAACTCAATGGGTGCTTTGATTTCAATTTCGTATTTACCCGTCTCAATATTATAGCTGGCAAAGGTTGGAACGATCTTCGCTCGGCTTACTTTTGCTAGTTTTCCAAGTCCGGGCAAGGTTGCTTTTTCAGTCGCAAAGAAATCTGAGAATACACTTTGCTCTGGGCCATGGTCTTGATCTGGCAGGTAATATCCCAAGTAGCCATCTTTGACTGATTTGATAAATGGCTTAATGCCTCCACTGCGATCATAAACTCGTCCGCCATACTGAACTCTTTGCTTGTGCATGAGCCAATCGGTCAGAGGGTTTTTCTGGCTATTTGCCATCGCAGAAACGGGTAAGCCTCTTGAAGCTAAAAGGATAGCCGGAATGTCGATGCACCAAGAGTGAGGTACGAGCAAAATAGCACTTTGATTGTCTTTTTGTAGCTGTTGTAAGTGTTCTAATCCAATGATTTCTGAGTGTTTTTCAAGCCAACGTTTACTGCGTAATGATATGGCAGGAAAACCAAGTAAAAAGGCGCCAGCAGTTGTTAGGCAATTGGTTAGAATGGTTTCACGCTCTTGAACAGACTTTTCTGGAAAACAAAGCGCGAGGTTTATACGTGCCTTTTGTACTGAGCCACGTTGCTTCTTCGCCATTTTTGTCGCCACGAATTTTGCTATGGCTACTCGAATCGAGTTTGGCAGCAAAGAAATGGGTAGACATAGGCATAGCCCGAGCCAAGTTCCCCAGTGTTTTGGTGATAAAAACGCACTGATGAATTTGGGGTTGTATGCTTTAGGATCGTAGTCGTCGCGTTGAGTTGTCACTGTAAACCTTTAACTGGCGATATATATTGAACAAGCTAACAGTATACCGTTAGCTTGTTTTCGGGAGAGTGTAATCTAGCGATTAACTGACTGCATGTACTCGCTGACGCCTTCAGCAACCGATTTAAATTGAACATCGCAACCGGCATTACGCAACTTAGTTAAATCAGCTTGAGTAAACTCTTGGTAAGCACCTTTCAAATGCTCAGGGAATGGGATAGTTTCAATCTCTCCCTTACCGTGATGTTTAATCACCGCTTTTGCGACTTCTTCAAATGATTCGGCATTACCTGTACCTAGGTTGAATATACCTGATACGCCATTTTTTAAGAACCACAGGTTTACGGCCGCAACATCACCAACATACACAAAATCACGCTTGAAGGTTTCGCTTCCTGCGAATAATTTCGGGTTTTCACCAGCGTTCATTTGATTGTTTAGGTGGAAAGCGACAGAAGCCATGCTGCCTTTGTGCTGTTCACGTGGACCGTAGACATTGAAGTATCGAAACCCAGTGATTTGAGAAAGCGTTTCGTTGTGTGCGGTTGCATCTGCAGTTAAGCGACGCACATAGTTATCAAATTGCTGTTTTGAATAGCCGTATACGTTTAGCGCGCCTTCGTACTGCGGCTCTTCAATAAAGGTATCGGTTTCACCATAAGTGGCAGCAGAAGAAGCATACAAGAACGGAATCTCGCGCTCGATACAGTAATGCAGCAACTCTTTAGAGTATTCATAGTTGTTGAGCATCATGTATTTGCCATCCCACTCGGTGGTCGCAGAACATGCACCTTCATGGAAAACAGCCTCAATATGACCGAAATCATCACCAGCCATAACTTGAGTTAGAAAGTCATCACGATCCATGTAATCTGTGATATCTAGGTCAACCAGGTTCTTAAATTTTTTGCCATCTTTTAAGTTGTCGACAACTAGAATATCGTTGTGGCCAGCTTCATTGAGCGCCTTAACAATATTGCTGCCAATCATGCCTGCACCACCAGTTACGATAATCATATTTCTTCCTACTTTTTTGAATACAAACTCACACGAGTATAGCAAGGAACAAACGAAGCGAGCTAGTGGAATAATTCTTTAATTCTAGTGTGATATGATTGTGTTAATCTAGTCATTATTACCTACTCAAAACACGATCTTATCGGTCTTAGTATGAAAGATTCTACGTCTTCGACTTTTGTTTGTAGGCTGGCTTACGCGCGACATGAGAGTTGTTTGGTCGCAATTGATTTTGAACTATTTTAGTTGCTTAAGCATTTGAGCTGGTATTACGTATCGAACTATCCTTCGAATAGTAAGAAATAGATTTACAAAATTAGAAGAACTTTTCCTTTGAATTTTAGGGTTTTAGAAATCTTATGAAGATATTAGTTACAGGCGGCGCTGGCTTCATCGGTTCAGCTGTCATTCGTCACATTATAAATAATACATCTAGCAGCGTCGTGAATGTTGATAAGTTGACTTATGCGGGTAACTTAGAGTCTCTTGTTGACGTGGGAGAGCACGAGCGCTATGCATTTGAAGCGGTGGATATTTGTAATCGTACTGAGCTAGACCGTATTTTTGAGCTGCATAAGCCTGATGCAGTAATGCACTTGGCTGCTGAATCTCATGTTGACCGTTCGATTGACGGCCCCGCTGCATTTATCGAAACTAATATTGTTGGTACATATACATTGCTTGAAGCAACTAGAGCCTATTGGAATGAGCTTTCTGAAAGTGATAAAGCTGCTTTTCGTTTCCACCATATCTCTACTGACGAAGTCTATGGCGACTTAGAAGGTACGGATGACTTGTTTACCGAGACGACGTCGTATGAGCCATCAAGCCCATACTCAGCTTCGAAAGCTTCTTCTGATCATCTCGTCCGAGCTTGGCTACGCACCTATGGTTTACCAACCGTCGTAACTAATTGCTCAAATAACTACGGCCATTACCATTTCCCTGAAAAATTGATCCCATTGATGATCTTGAATGCACTCGATGGAAAACCTCTGCCAGTGTATGGCAACGGTATGCAAATCCGTGATTGGTTGTTTGTCGAAGACCACGCTCGAGCGTTGTACAAGGTGGTCACTGAAGGTGAGGTAGGTGAAACCTATAACATTGGTGGTCACAATGAAAAAGCAAACATTGATGTAGTAAAAACGATCTGTACATTACTTGAAGAGTTGGTGCCCAATAAGCCAGAAGGTGTGGGTAACTATCTTGACTTAATCACTTATGTCACTGATAGGCCTGGGCATGATGTACGCTACGCCATCGATGCGTCAAAGATTGAACGAGAATTGGGTTGGAAGCCAGAAGAAACTTTCGAATCAGGTATTCGTAAAACTGTCGAGTGGTACTTAGATAATAAACAATGGTGGTCACGCGTATTAGATGGCTCTTACGCTGGTGAACGCTTAGGTGTTTCTTCAGATTTAGTTGTAAATGGTAAGGTTGATAAGTAATGAAAGGGATTGTTCTTGCTGGAGGCTCAGGCACGCGGTTGTATCCACTCACTCGCGGCGTATCAAAACAGCTTTTGCCCATCTACGATAAGCCGATGGTTTTTTACCCAATCTCGACGTTAATGCTAGCTGGTATCAAAGATATTTTAATTATTACGACACCTGAAGATAACGCTGGTTTCCAACGCCTACTTGGTGATGGCTCAGATTTTGGCATCAACCTTGAGTATGCAATTCAACCAAGCCCAGATGGTTTAGCGCAAGCCTTTATCATAGGTGAAGAGTTTATTGGTGATGACAGTGTTTGTTTGGTGTTAGGGGATAACATCTTCTACGGACAGTCTTTTTCTAGAACTCTACAAAATGCAGCTTCAAAAGAGTCTGGAGCAACTGTTTTTGGTTATCAAGTCAAAGATCCTGAGCGTTTTGGTGTGGTCGAATTTGACGAAAAAATGAGAGCTGTTTCGATCGAAGAAAAGCCTGATGTGCCAAAATCTAGCTATGCGGTAACTGGTTTGTATTTCTACGATAATCGAGTTGTAGAAATGGCAAAAAAAGTAAAGCCATCTCATCGAGGTGAGTTAGAAATTACCACTATCAATGAAATGTACCTAAACGATGGCTCGCTGAATGTAGAGCTATTAGGTCGTGGTTTTGCGTGGCTAGATACAGGTACTCACGAAAGCCTTCATGAGGCTTCATCTTTTGTGCAAACCATCGAAAATGTACAAGGGCTAAAGGTTGCTTGTTTAGAAGAAATAGCTTGGCGTAATGGGTGGTTAAGTAGCCAGGATATATCAAACTTAGCAAAGCCTATGCTAAAGAATGAGTATGGACAATATCTAGAGAGGCTTGTAAACAGTGAAAGCAACTAAGACTAAATTAAAAGACATTTTGATAATTGAGCCTAAAGTTTTTGAAGATGAGAGAGGCTTTTTTATGGAAAGCTTCAATCATTCAAACTTTGAAAAATTAATTGGCCGAAGCGTTCAATTTGTTCAAGATAACCACTCTAAATCAGGTAAGGCTGTGCTTCGAGGCCTGCATTATCAAATACAGCACCCGCAAGGCAAACTTGTTCGAGTTGTCCGTGGAAAAGTTTTAGATGTCGTGGTCGATCTACGGGCTGACTCTCCAACCTATAAACAGTGGCAATCGTTTGAACTGAGTCAGGAGAATAAGAAGCAATTATGGATCCCTGAGGGTTTTGCTCATGGTTTTCTGACGTTGACAGATGAAGTCGAGTTTTTGTATAAAACAACCGATTATTACTTCCCACAAAGTGAACGTTCTATTGCCTGGAATGATCCAGAATTAAAGATCGATTGGCAATTAGATGAAGAAAGTTTGATCGTTTCAGATAAAGACAAGAATGGGCTGCTACTTAAAGATGCTGAGCATTTCTAAAAATAAGGTTTTATAAGATGACAACGCAATTATTTGTTCCAAAGTTTCGTGTTGATGAGTGTCTAGAGCATGTAAGAGAGTGCCTAGAAAAAGGCTGGACAGGAATGGGCTTTAAAACTGTCGAAATTGAGGATGAATGGAAAAAGTATACTAGCCTACCTCATGCTCACTTTTTGAGTTCAGCAACAGCGGGCCTTCACCTCGCATTTGAAGTCTTGAAGCGTGCGCATAATTGGAGTGATGGCGATGAAGTTATATCTGCATCTTTAACATTTGTCTCTACTAACCACGCTATTAAGTACGCTGGTCTAGAGCCTATTTTTGCTGATGTTGATGAGTACTTATGCTTAGACCCTCAGAGTATTGAAGAAAAGATAACAGATAAGACTAAAGCTGTTGTTTTTGTGGGGCTAGGTGGAAATACTGGTCAACTTGAAGCGGTGGCAAAGCTGTGTAAAGAGCGTGGGTTGGCTCTAGTATTAGATGCGGCGCACATGGCCGGGTCAAGGTTTGAGGGAAAGCACGTAGGTTATAATGCTGATGTCACCGTGTTTAGTTATCAAGCTGTAAAAAATATGCCTACAGCTGACTCTGGAATGATTTGTTTCCAGAACCCAGAATATGATGCGTTAGCACGTAAACTAACTTGGTTGGGTATTAATAAAGATACTTACGCGCGTACAGCCGCACAAGGTGCTTATAAGTGGAAATATGATGTTGAAGATTTAGGCTTTAAATATCATGGCAACTCAATTATGGCCGGTATGGCTTTAGTTGCACTTAAATACTTGGATAATGATAATTCTTATCGCAGACAGTTAGCTAAGTGGTATCGTGAAGAGTTATCTGAATGTGATAATGTAAAAATAGTTCCGATTGCTCAAGGGTGTGAATCATCGACACATTTACTTCAAATACGAGTTTCAAATCGAGATGAGTTACTAATCAAGCTAAATGAAAATGATATCTATCCAGGTGTGCATTATACAGATAATTCAGAGTACAAAATGTATGAAAAATCTGGTCGTTGCCCAAAAGCTTTGATAGCAAGTAATGAAATCATTTCATTGCCAATGCATATGGGCATAACAAGGCATGATGTAGTAAATGTAGTAAACATGGTGAAAAAGTACAGTAAATAAACTGTCTGCCATGTAGCTATAGCTAATTCGACCAGATGTGAACAGGTCGATCTATCTGTTTAGTGGCGATATACTGAACCACTAAACGGATAGGGATACTAATGCTAATGAAAACACGTGACAAGATTGTTTACGCAGCTCTAGAGCTTTTTAATGAGCACGGCGAGCGTAGTATTACGACCAATCATATTGCTGAACACATCGAAATCAGCCCCGGAAACCTCTACTACCACTTCCGCAACAAACAAGAAATTGTACGTGATATCTTTACTCTCTACTCGACAGAGTTACTTGAAAGATTTACTCCGATTCAAGGGCAGCAAGAAAGCCTGACGCTACTAAAGAGCTACTTAGATTCCATCTTCACGCTGATGTGGAAGTATCGATTCTTCTATGCAAATTTGCCTGAAATATTGTCACGTGATGAAAAGCTGCACCTTGATTACATGGCCGTTCAAGAAAAGCTGCAAACGAATCTTGTGGATATTATGAGAGCATTTGTTGAGTTGAATTTGCTAAAGGCAACAGATGCAGAAATGAAGTCGATGGTCACATCTCTTCACTTGATCGCATCAGGTTGGTTGGCGTATCAGTCCGCGATGTCGCCAAAAGCTCAAATTACTGAACAAGTTGTTCACCAAGGAATGCTGCAGATGATCGCAACCGTTAAACCGATTGCAACGACTCAAGGCTTTGAGCAACTGACATTGCTAGAAGATGGTGTGAGAGCGCTGAACAGTAAATAAAAGCGAAGGTGTGGGTAAGCGGTAAGTGGGATTCGGGTAACGAGAGCGGGAAAGCACAGATTCGAGTGGTGGGATATAAATCGCGACGTCATTCCCTACAGCGAGGAACGAGCGTGATAGGGAATCTTTTTATGTCAGGGCTCGAAAGATGACTCACGGCAATGTGAGATAGAGATTCCAGATATTTCGTCCCTCAATTCAGGAATGACTGAGTTTGATAAATGCGAATTCAGAGATTTTCAGCTCTTTGGGCTTGCTCTTCGCATCTCGGTTACTTATATCTCGTATCTGTTTTTACCTAACTAACCATCTTTTCGGATTTTGAGCTTGGCTGTTTCTACGAATTTCAAAGTACAGCGATGGGCGGGTTTGTCCGCCAGTGTCACCTGCAAGCGCAATAGCCTCACCCGCTTTCACCTTGTCACCTTCTTTCTTTAAAAGCGCTTGGTTAAAGCCATAGAGCGTCATGTCGCCTTTACCGTGGTCCAGCAGTACCACTAAACCATAACCACGCAAGTACTCGGCAAATACGACCGTTCCTGAGTATACGGATTTTACTTGTTGACCGTATTTCGCTTTGATCACCATGCCTTTCCAATTTACTTGACCAGTTTGGCGTGAGCCGTAGTTATGCAGAACTTTATCTTTGATTGGCCAAGGCAGTTTACCTTTACGTTTGGCTAAGCCATCCATAGGGACAGCATTGCGTCTCTCTCGTGCGGCTTTTTCTGCTTTCGCTATTTCGGCTTTTAGGCGAGTTTCATTACGTTGAAGTTCGGCTAAGTAATTTTTGTCGCCAGAGATGTTTTTCTTAATACTGCCGACGGTCTTTTTACGCTGTGTTTGGGTCTGCGATAGTTTGTTGCGCTTTGCTACCTGTTGATTTAACAGCGCTGCTATTTGTTCTTGCTCAAGTTGGCGTTGCTTATGGCTTTCTTCTAATTCAAGTTGAGTTTGTTCGATCGTTTTGATTGTTGCAGAACGCGCTTTGGCGAGGTGTTGGTAATAGTGACTAATGCGGTCTTCTTCAACGCCAGTATTTAAGATGTGAGAAGAGGCTTTGGCTCTGCTGGTCATGTAGTAAGTCTGAATCAGCTGCTCTAACTTATCGGTATGGGCTTTTTTCTGTACTGTAAGCGCTTTAATCTTATTATCTAAGCTAGCAACATTAGCATTGGCGGTATTGAGTTGTTTTTTACTTGTTTTAATGGCTTTTTCAAGCAAGGAGATAGAGAGCTCTTGTTGCTTGAGGTTTGCTTGTAAATTGTCGAGCTTCTTCTGTTGTGAGGATAGTGTTTTTTGTTGACGATATATCTCACTCGACACACCTTTCAGCTCCCCTTTCGATGCGGCAAGTGGCGATGCAGAGAAAAGAACAGCGCAAAGGCTGGCAGATATCAAAAGAACAGTGCTAATTACTTGGACTGGTTTCATCATTATCGTCATGTTGCTCTTATTAGTTTTCAGCATCTGCTCTTAAGTCTTTCGTATCTTGGCTCATCGAACCTAGAATCAGCTCTTATATTCCATCACCATGAATGAAATTTTGCGAGCGACCATTGAAGCCTTGGTCCATATCTAAAGATGGTTTATCTGTTTTCGGTTTTCCGACAATTTTTGCAGGAACGCCTGCGACTGTTGTATGAGGTGGTACGGCTTGTAGTACAACAGAGCATGAGCCAATCTTCGCGCCTTCACCTACTTCAATGTTGCCGAGTATTTTAGCACCGGCCCCAATCATTACGCCTTCGCGGATTTTGGGGTGACGGTCGCCGCCTTCTTTACCAGTACCACCAAGGGTAACGTCTTGAAGGATCGATACATCATTTTCGACGATAGCAGTTTCACCAATCACGATACCAGTGGCGTGGTCGAGCATGATAGCTTTACCGATACGAGCCGCTGGGTGAATATCAACTTGGCAAGCAACTGAAATTTGGTTTTGTAGGTAAGTAGCAAGTGCGATACGCCCTTGTTTCCACAACCAGTTAGCTACTCGGTAACCTTGCAGAGCGTGGTAGCCTTTCAGATAAAGTAGAGGCATCGAGTACATCTCGACCGCAGGGTCTCGATTTACCGTCGCGCAAATATCACAAGCTGCCGCATCAATAATCGATTGATCCTGCTTAAATGCTTGTTCAACCACTTCACGTACTGCCATTGCAGGCATTGAAGCCGTCTTTAGCTTGTTTGCTAGGATGTAGCTAAGGGCTGCGCCTAAACTTTCATGGTTGATGATCGTGGCATGATAAAAACTCGCAAGCATAGGTTCTTGCTCAGACTGCTGTCGAGCTTCCTTCACTATGCATTGCCAAACTTTTTGCTGTTCACAGTGTTTCATTTTTCCATCCATTCTTTTAAATCAGATACGCGTAGCGAGATGATAGATACGAAGAGCTTAGAAAAGCCAATTAGCGTAAATGAGATTCCAGATACTTCATTCTTCAATGACGAGCATTATACTAACGTCATCTTCAAGAATGAGGTACGAGCGAGTTGGAGAACTTTGTTCGGGTCATTTACTTTATGCTATTCGCATCTTGGTTACCCGTACCTCTAACTCTCTTCGTATCTCGCTTACTCTAATTTCGTATCTGCTCTTACTATCTTTCTGACTTTTTGTCTCTAGCAAGCAGATCTTGTGCTGCTAGGTGTGCATCTTTCCCTTGATACAGCACTTGATAAATCTGTTCAACAATGGGCATTTCAACGCCCATACGTTCTGATAGTAACCAAACTTCTTTGGTGTTGCGATAACCTTCCACTACTTGGCCAATTTCTTCTTGTGCTGTATCTACATCTTTACCTGCGCCAAGTGCCAAACCAAAGCGACGGTTACGTGATTGGTTATCAGTACAGGTTAGCACTAGGTCACCCAATCCAGCCATGCCCATGAAGGTTTCTGGTTGCGCACCAAGAGCTGCGCCTAGTCGACTCATCTCAGCTAGACCGCGAGTGATAAGTGCAGTACGTGCATTGGCACCAAAACCAATACCATCCGACATGCCAGCACCAATGGCGATAACGTTTTTAACCGCGCCACCAAGCTGCATGCCAATAAAATCTGAATTTGCGTACACACGGAACGTTTTGCCACAGTGAATCTTTTCTTGAAGTTGCTCAAGGAATTCTGCATCAGGGGAAGCCACAGAGATTGCCGTTGGCATACCCATCGCTAGCTCTTTGGCGAAGGTAGGTCCTGATAGAACTGCTAACGAGTACCCATCACCAAGCACATCGTGAGCGACATCTTTAAGTAGGCGGCCTGTTTCTGGCTCCAAGCCTTTTGTTGCCCAGCAGATACGAGAACAATCTGTTAAGTGAGGCTTAAGGCTATTTAAAACGATACCAAATACGTGGCTAGGGACGACAACAAGAAGATCACGACTTGCTGTTACTGCCTTCTCAAGGTCTGATTCGATGATTAGGCTTTCTGGGAAGTCGATATTCGGTAGAAACTCATTATTTGCGCGCTCGGATTCGAGGCGAGCCATGTGAACAGGATCATGCCCCCACAGAACAACGTTTGCACCGTTACGCGCTAGAGAGATAGCTAAAGATGTTCCGTAAGAACCTGCGCCAATTACTGCCATGGCGATCTCTTTGCCATAAGCGTTTGTCGAGTCAGTTGTTTCTGTCATGCTTCCACCTAAAAATAATGAGGGAAATCGAAGAGTCTTGGAAAAGCTATCCACTAAAATCAGAGGAGCTTTCAATTTTAATACAGTGTAAAGAAAAAATGCACATCGCAGAAGTTGCGATGTGCATTTAAAAGCTAACTAGCGCTTGAATCGTTAGAGTTAAGCTCTAGTTTGAGACTTAAGCTTGTTCGCCTTCAGCTTGTTGAGCTTGGTTTTGTAGGTAGTTCATGAACAAAGCATCAAAGTTAACTGGTGCTAGGTTCAGTTGTGGGAACGTACCTTTAACCACTAGGCTAGAAATTGTTTCACGAGCGTATGGGAACAAGATGTTCGGGCAGAATGCACCTAGGCAGTGAGCTAGTTGCCCTGCTTCCATTTCGCTTGCAGAGAAGATGCCGCCTTGTTGAACTTCACAAAGGAATGCAGTGTCTTCTGCGTTCTTAACTGTAACCGTTAGGCGTAGGATTACTTCGTACACGCCTTCGCCAAGCTCACGGCTTTGAGTGTCTAGGTCCAGTTTTACATCTGGGTTCCACTCTTTTTGAAACATGTCTGGAGAGTTTGGCGCTTCGAAAGATACGTCTTTTAGGAAGATACGTTGGATTGCGAAGTTCTGTTGTGCGTCTTGTTGTGCTGCTTCAGCCATTTTCTTGTCCTTAAAAATTTATAATTAGGTTTCGTTCGCCATCTCTGTTGAACAAAACCTTAAAGTCATATTCGTTTAGTTAGGTCAGCTTACCTTTAACTACTTTTTACCTTTCACCAAAGGTAGGTTAGCTTCGCTCCAAGCCACTAAGCCGCTTTTCAGCACGCTTACGTTTTCGAAACCAGCTTTAACCAGTAGGTTAGCGCTTTCTTGAGCTGTTTGACCTGTCTTACATACTACGATGATTGGGTCGGCTTTGTGGCTTTCAAGGCTACCAAAGCTATTTGCTTTGATATCTGACGGCAAAATGTGAACTGCGTCAGTAATATGCCCCTTTTTGAACTCATCTTTAGTACGAATATCAACCACAACACCGTTTTCACGGTTAATCATGTGTGTGGTTTGCGCAGCCGTGATCTCTTTGTAAGCTGCGTTTGATGTCTTGATAACGTTCGCAATGATGGCAACAACCAAGCCGATCCATACGATGGCTAAAATCATATTCTCTTGAACAAATGGAACTAACTCTTGCATATCTTGAACTCTTATTCGTTATTGGGCGAAAAATTATAGGGTAGGAGTATAGCTATAAAGGGGGGGAGAATACAGAGGAAGCATATTGTTGTGTGTGAGTTAATGTATTAATGGGGGATATATACTAATTGCTTATGATTTATCCATTTACTTGATTGAAGTTATTAATTATGATGTACAAACAGTTACTTAAGCTGAGTGGCTGGTAGGGTCTATGTAATTAGTCTCTATTATAAACGTTTATATTATTGGAAATCATTATGAAAAAGATGGCTCTAGCAGCTGCATTAGCAGTTAGCTTCTCAGGTGGTGCTTTTGCAGCAACAGAAACTGCAGTAGCGGGCGCTGGTGCTGGTGCTGGTACTAGTGGTGCGGCAGCCGGTGCAGGCGCATCTGCAGTTGCAGCAGGTACAGCTACAACTGTTGCAGTAACGACAGCAGCAGTAGCAGCGGCAGCAGCAGTAGCCGTTGCTTCTAACGAAAGCGGTGCAACGACTACAACAACAACTCGATAATTTTTGAGTTGGTGTTTAAAACCATTTTGTGTGAAAGCATAAAGTGGTTTTTTTATATCAGATTTTCATATTGGATATCAGCAACCAGATTGCTAGGAAGCCGAACTCGTCATGCTTAAACTTCTAATCATATCTCTTGGTCTTTTTCTTGCGGGTTGTTCTCAGCAGTTTCAAGACGTTAACTCCACTTTTGATGAAGCCTTTTTTGGCAGAACCGATGTTGAGCTATCAAAGGAATACATTCAAACCTTACCTTATTCCAGTATTTATGCGGAAGTGAATGACCAAGGCAAAATCTTCATGGTTTTGGCGTACGTCGGTGAAAATCCTCAAACGGGCGTAGAGCAATTAAAATGGATGTCTTCTGATAAAGCTATGATCGTCACTGAAAATGGACGTATTGTACAAACGCTATTGCTTCCCTACGAAAACCTTTCAGGTTTGGCATTCCAACCGTTAGATTCGTTCTCGTCTGCAAACAGTTCGTCAGCAGACTCTTCTTCTGCGTTTGATGTGTCTACCAACCCCGGAGCTCAAAAATGGCAAGCGGTTTACGACTGGCAACCCAATTATCGATTCGGCTATAAAGCAAACATTATCCGAACGTATGCGGGAAATGAAACGGTCGAAACACCGATAATGTCTATCGATACCAAGAAGTTTCAAGAAAAAATTAACTTTCCGATGTTAGAACAAGAGATTACCAACGAATATTGGGTCGATAGTAAAGGAAAAGTGGTCAAAACCATACAGTATTTAGGCCCTGATATGACAAGGCTTGAGTTAACCGTTCTTAAGCATTATCAAAGCAATTAACGAACAGGGTAATGAACGAAAATGATGAATTATATGAGTCATGTATCAAAAATGACGGGACGTCGGTTACCAGTGGTGAGAGCTCTGTTGGTGTTGAGTACGCTGTTCTCTCTGTGCACTGTTAGCAACGCCTCTCCGATTAAGACAACGGTTGAACTTCCCCTTCAAGGTGTAACGTTTGAGTATAAAGCTGACGTTCGACTGCTTCAGGTATTAGACGACGTTAACGTGAATGCGAACGGCAGTATTGGTTACTTTCCCCTTTCGGCTCAACTGTTTGATAAAGCCAATACTGAAGCTATCGAAGCCAAAAAGCGCAATGTATTTAACCAGCTTGAAGCTTTTGCAGTAGAAGAGTCAGAAGCAAAACTGGTAAAGCAACAATTAGCTTCTTTCCAATATCTCAATCGAGTTTTTATTGAGTTAGACCGCAATGCCGTTATATCTCAATCAGATAAGAACCCGTTGCTTGTTTCAAGTTCTAATACTAACAAGTTATCTGCTGCCATAACAAAAGCGCCGAACAGTCAAACTCAAGCATTTTCTCTGTACTTACCGCAACGATCAACGTCCATTCAGGTGATGGGTGTAATGAAAGATTCTGTAAGATTGAATTTGATTGAACATGGAACGCTGAACGATTATCTCTATGCATTACCGAGTGATTTTATTGGTGAGTCAGCAGATAAAAGCGTGGCGTATGTTATTCAGCCAGATGGCATGGTGCAAACCATTCAATATGCGTACTGGAATGAACAGCCGGTTTATTTAGCGCCAGGTGCTATCGTATTTATGGCGTTTTACTCTTTGCCATCGGAATACGCAACGTTGAACCAAGATATTGTCGATTTGCTACGTCATAAGGTTGGCCTGTAATGCTGAAACAGAAATCATTCCCTCTATCAGCAGTGTGCACATCGGTTACCTGCGCTTTATTAATGACTGGTAGTGTGTCGGTTAACGCAGAGACCGCCATTGATTCGTCTTCGATTCGAGCTGATAAATCATCATTCGACGATACCGAATATAGAACGTCGCAAATGAACTTTGGTGGTGTTGGCTTAATGCAAATGCCAACAGGCCGAATGGCACCAGAAGGTGAGTTCAACTTTAGTGCTTCGTTTAATAATGAATACCATTTTTATAACGTGAGTCTGCAGGTGATGCCTTGGCTAGAAACCACCATTCGTTATACACAAGTACAGGATCTGCTTTATAGCGGAGGCGCGGATCAAGATTGCTCTCAAAACTCATTCAGTGGCTGTACTAAATACACCGATAAAGGCATCGACTTTAAGCTGCGTCTAATCGAAGAAGGGTACTACTTACCGGAAGTATCGGTCGGTATGCGTGACTTTGGTGGTACCGGTTTATTTGATGGTGAGTTTGTTGCGGCGACCAAACGCTTTGGCCCTGTTGATTTTACCTTGGGCATGGCTTGGGGATACATGGGCACCAGTGGTAACTTCACTAACCCATTGTGTAAAGCCAGTGACAAGTATTGTGATCGCCCGTCAGATATTAAAGGCAATGGTGGCAGTGTCGATTTTGAACGTTGGTTTAAAGGCGATGCGGCGATTTATGGTGGCTTTGAATATCAAACCCCTTATAAGCCGTTAACCTTGAAGCTTGAATACGATGGCAATGATTATTCTCAAGACTTCCCAGTAGTACGTGGTGGGGTCGACATGACACAACACACGCCATGGAACGTGGGAGCTGTGTACCGTTTCACCGATTGGGGTTCTGCTAAAGTGAGCTACGAGCGAGGTGATACGCTAACCCTTGGTTTCGCTCTCTCTACCAATTTTAATGAAATGTATTCGGTGTGGCGAGATACCGAAACAGCAGAGTTGCGCCCGAGTGGTGTCGAGACGGTTGATGACATTGATATGGCGGCCTTTGCAAACCAACTTGAAACGATTGCTGGCTATGAACAAGCGCAAATCTTGGTCGACGATAACAGCATTGTGGTAAAAGGCACTCAGGTTAAATATCGAGACAGAGATATCGCCCTTGAACGCGGTGCGACCGTGATTGCCAACGCGGTACCGAGTTACATTGATACTTACAAAATAATCGAAAATGATAAATCGTTGGAACTCACCGAGACAACGGTAAATGCACAAGCGTTCAAAGCGGCAGCGAACAACAATTATCTTAACGCTCATACCAATGATGCTTCGCACACTCACGAATTAGAACGTAAGAAATCAGTTATCTATCATGATGGGCGTGAGCGATTCGATGTGTCGATTTCACCAAACCTCGCTCAATCGTTTGGTTCAGCTGAAAACTTCTACCTATACAGTTTGGGTTTATACACCAATGCTTCGTTCTGGGCGTTAAACAATGTTGAACTGTCGGGCTCTCTTTACGTCAACTTAATCGATAACTACGATAAGTTTAATTACGAAATCCCATCAGACGGCACTGACCAAACACCAAGAGTAAGAACTTTGTTCCGCTCTTATGTTGATGATCCGGTTCGTTTAGACCGTTTACAACTGACGTGGTTTGAAGACTATGGCAGCGGTGTCTACACCCAAGCCTACGGTGGTTACCTAGAGAGCATGTTCGCGGGTGTGGGTGGCGAAATCCTGTATCGTCCATTCAACCAAAACTGGGCGATTGGCGCAGACATGACAGCAATAAGCCAGCGCGATCCAGAAAGCTGGTTTGGCACGTTTGATCAAGAGAACCAAGTCAACCCTGGTGATAGCAACCGAACGTACAAAGTAATCGATAAAGGTACGACTGGCTTCATCACCGGTTACTACACCCCACAATGGGATTTCTTGAACGATACTTTACTTAAAGTTGGCATCGGTAAATTTCTTGCCGGTGATATTGGTACTCGGGTCGACTTCTCTAAGCAGTTCAAGAGCGGTGTGATTGCCGGCGCGTTTGTCAGCCTAACAGACATGACTACCGAAGAATACGGTGAAGGCAGCTATACCAAAGGCTTTTATGTGTCGATTCCGTTTGATTTAGTCACTGTGAAGCCAAGTTCAAGTCGCGCAGGCTTTACCTGGTTACCTATCACTCGTGATGGCGGGCAAGTATTGAACAAGCAGTATAACTTGTTCGATCAAACCGATGCTCGTTCTCCTTGGTTCCAAAGGCCAAGTAGTGTGAAATAAATAGAGTGAAAGGGGAATTATAGGGGGAGGAGACAGTATACACCCTAACCCTCGATATTCGAGGAGTTAGGTGTTTGTTTGATACTTAATCTTATGTGATCTCGGCTCTATAGTTTTACTTTAAACTCAGCTAATGAGGTTGATAATAATAATGAATAATGGATAATGCACGAGCAGTAAGGTAAGTATATGAAAATTGGTACCTTTGCGGAAAGCTTTACAAAATCCCTGTTCTAATTTCTATTTTATTTGTTAGGGAAAATTAACTCACGCAGTGTGATTTCGCGGAATATCAAGGGGCGGTAGCGTTCCTGAGCCTGCGTACAAGTGCGGTGAGTCAATCAGGTATAAACCCTTTTACTTTAATGCTTATAACATGGTGTGAGAGCTACAATAGCTAAATTCTCTTTTTATCGGGTATCTTTTGGGATATCGCCCACATTTCGTTTCTATGAATTGGTCAACATGAAGATTAATAAAAATCGACTCCTAGTAGGGCTCCTTCCTGCATTATTAGCAGGGTGTGCAACTCCTGGCTCTCACCTTTCGACAGGCAACAAGAATGTGATTCAGCCTTCAGAGCAACAGCATAAGTCTGATATTTCTGATGTGGTTAACCTTTACCCACTGACGGCTCAATCTGTATCGAGTTACCAAACAAACACTCTGTCGGTTTCACAAGCCAACCCTAAGCTTGATATTGATATCGCAAAATATGAATACCAAGTGGGTGTCGGTGATATTTTGAACATTACCATTTGGGACCATCCTGAACTGACTATTCCAGCCGGTTCGTACCGTAGTAGTACCGAAGCTGGAAACTGGGTTCATGCTGACGGCACAATTTTTTACCCGTACATTGGTACAGTAGAAGTATCAGGAAAAACCGTTCGCGAAATTCGTTCTGACATAGCAGCACGTTTGGCGAAATACATAGAAAGCCCTCAGGTTGATGTTAACGTGGCGGCCTTCCGCTCTAAGAAAACCTACATTACAGGTGAAGTGTCTAAACCAGGCCAGCAAGCGATTACCAATATTCCCTTAACGTTATTAGATGCTGTGAACCGTTCTGGCGGTTTATCTGAAGAGGCCGACTGGCGTAATGTTTCATTAACGCGTGATGGTACGGAAGAAAACATCTCGCTTCATGGTTTGATGCAACGTGGGGACCTCACACAAAACCGTTTACTGCAAGCAGGTGATATTGTCCATGTGCCTCGAAATGATAAACAGAAAGTCTTTGTGATGGGGGAAGTTAAAGAACCTAAGTTATTGAAAATTGATCGCGTAGGAATGAGCTTAACCGAAGCATTAAGTAATGTCGGCGGAATCAACGAACTCACTGCTGATGCAACGGGTGTGTTTGTGATTCGAACTTCTGATGATAAATCAGAACGTATGGCCGATATTTACCAACTCAATATAGAAGATGCCTCAGCACTGGTGATTGGTACCGAGTTTGATTTAAAACCTTACGATATTGTTTATGTAACGGCAGCACCAATCAGCCGCTGGAACCGTGTTGTCGGGCAGTTACTACCAACCATTGACGGAATTAATAATTTGACTGAAGGTGCATTGCGTATCCGTAACTGGCCTTAGGTTTAGATAGAGTCATCATCAGGTCACATTTCATATGTGGCCTGATTTTTATGTTTAGAAGCTCGTTTAGTTTATAAGTATGTGTAGCTTCTTAAGCCCATTACAGTTAGAAATCAGTTATGTTTAATAAAATTTTGGTCGTCTGCGTGGGTAACATTTGTCGTTCACCTACCGGAGAACGGGTTCTTCAAAAGCTGTTGCCTAATAAAGAAGTAGCCTCTGCCGGCATTGCTGCTGAAAAGAGTCGTTTAATTGGGAAACCAACGGACGATACAGCAATTTTGATTGCCGCTGAAAATGGAGTAGATGTTGGAAATCATCAGTCTCAGCAAGTCACGCCACAGCTTTGCGCTCAGTATGACTTGATCTTGGTGATGGAGAAGGGGCATTTAGAAGCGCTTACTAAAATATCACCAGAGGCTCGTGGTAAAACTATGCTGTTTGGCCAATGGATTGGTCAGAAAGACATCCCTGATCCTTACCGTCAAAGTCGTGAGGCGTTTGAACACGCTTACAGACTGATTGATGAGGCAGCGCAAGCTTGGGCGAAAAAGCTGTAGGCTTCATATTTTAACATAATAGAGGCCTCATCGTAAGCGCGGCGAAACCACCAACAGAATTAATAACAAGAGAAGTACGCAAAGCGTATTTAATGTCTCTTAAATAGTAATAATTTAGGAAGTAGTAATCTGATGACAACACAACCATCTCAGCAATCACACGCAGATAACTCTGGTGAGATAGATTTAGGCAAACTGCTTGGCATTCTGTTAGACGCTAAATGGCTAATTATGCTAACCACATTCGCTTTTGCTGTGTTTGGTATTGCGATTGCCCTGCTTTCAACGCCGATATACAAAGCCGATGCGCTGATTCAAATTGAAGAAAAGAGCTCTGGCGGCATTTCATCGATGGTCGGTGACATGGGCGAGTTGTTCTCTCAGGAGTCTTCTGCTACTACAGAAGTTGAGATCATCAAATCTCGCATGATTTTGGGTGAAACGGTCGATAAATTCAATCTTACTACTGTGCTATCTCCGAACTATGTGCCAATTGTCGGTAAGGGGTTTGCTCGCTTAACCGGCGACATAAATCATGTTGTGGTTAGCCGTTTTACTTTGCCAAGCTATGTGAACAGCTACGCACACACGATTAAAATTCTCGATGCCGAGCAGGGAACTTACCAATTGGTACGTGACGATGAACGCATTATTCTGCAAGGTAGAGTGGGTGAGCTAGCAACCACTGATGATTACAGCTTGTTTGTAGCAGGTTTCGAGTCACATAACAATTTTGAATTCTCAATTAGCAAGCGTAGCCGATTGGAAGCTATAGAATGGTTGAAGTCTTCTTTGTCTTTGTCTGAGCTAGGCAAGCAAAGTGGTATTTTGAAGCTAAGCTTTGAAGGTGAAAATAAACAACAGATATCTGATATTCTCAACCATATTAGTCAGATTTACTTTTTACAAAACGTGAAACGTAATTCAGCGGAAGCAGAGAAGAGCCTATCTTTCTTAGAAAGTCATCTTCCGGGCATTAAATCTGAGCTAACCGGTTATGAAGACGTACTAAACAATTACCGCCAAAAAAATGAATCGATCGACTTGGGCTTGGAAGCACAATCAACCTTGAAGGTAATGGTTGAGCTTGAAGCGCAGTTGAATGAACTGACGTTTAAAGAGAGTGAAATCAGCCAGCGCTTTACTAAAGATCACCCAGCATACAAAGCTTTACTTGATAAGCGTAAAACGCTGTTGAGTGAGAAAGAGCGCTTAAATAGGCAAGTACAAAAGTTACCGAGAACACAACGCGAAGTACTGCGTATGACTCGTGATGTTGAAGTAAACCAACAAATTTACATCCAGCTTTTAAATAAGGTTCAAGAGCTAAGCATCATTAAAGCTGGTACGGTCGGTAACGTTCGTATCTTAGATGACGCTCAAGCGTATGCTCACGCTGTAAAACCTAAGAAGCCGCTGATTGTTGTATTAGCAACGCTACTGGGTGGGATGTTAAGTGTTGCATTAGTACTCGTGAAAGCAGCGTTCCATCGCGGTGTTGAAAGCCCGGACCAAATTGAACAAATTGGCCTTCCCGTGTATGCAGCTGTACCAAAATCAGATTTACAAGTAGAGCTAACTAATCGCTTTAAATTGAAGAAACAGAAAACTAAGGGAACGCAGGCACTGCTTGCCGAATCTAACCCTGCCGATCTGTCCATCGAGGCACTACGTGGCTTGCGTACCAGTTTGCACTTTGCGATGTTAGAAGCAAAGAATAACATTCTGATGATATCAGGCCCTGCGCCGGGTATCGGTAAGTCATTTATCTCAACCAACTTCGCAGCTGTAGCAGCAAAAACAGGTCAAAAAGTGCTGCTGATTGACGCAGATATGCGTAAAGGTTACCTACAACAAAGTTTTGGTTTTAAGTGGGACAACGGCCTTTCTGATTTGTTAAGTGGTAAGCAAGACTTTACTCAATTCATTAAGACAGCATCAGTAGCTAATCTAGATATAATTACTCGAGGCCAAGTGCCACCAAACCCATCTGAATTGTTAATGCATCCACGCTTTGCGGCACTAATGGATTGGGCTTCAAGAGAGTATGATTTAGTGATTGTTGATACTCCGCCAGTTCTTGCGGTAACAGACCCAAGTATTGTTGGAGCTTTTGCGGGCACTACATTAATGGTTGCTCGTTTTGGTCAAAATACAATTAAAGAAATTGATGTCGCTCGTAATCGTTTCGAACAATCAGGTATCGAAGTGAAAGGCGTTATCTTCAATGCAATAGAGAAAAAAGCTTCTACCTCTTATGGGTATTATAGTTATACGTACTCTAGTGATAAAAAATAGGAGCCGAATATCAGACATGAGTAAGTGATAAGATAGAGTGTAGTGAGTCTAATCGCTACCTTAGAGTTAGAGTTAGGCTTGGGTTGCCGTTATTTCGGAGATGTTGTAAAGTAGTTTAGTTAGAGTTTAACTGCGATAATTTCTGAACCAATCAGGTTGATTACTTCTAATTTAAGGTGCGTTAGCCCCGATAAAATACCTTGAATAAAATAGTCACCTATTTATTGAAGAGATGTTCGAACTCAATAAACCTCATGCTTGTTAATTTATCAACAAGCATGAGATAATATTCAATACCAATTAACTTGGAAAGTGGTTTTTTGGCTTTAAAATGACTTTGTTACCTATTAGGTATTGGGAAGTCCAATTGTCACTTGGGTTTTATAGAAAATAAAAATAATTTTTATAAGTGTGTATTGATTTGAAATTATCATCAATTATTCGTGATGTAAATAGAAATTAATGCCAGTAATTTTATAGCTTAAGTGTTGTTGGTATTTTATAGCTGAAGTGTTATTGATATTTTATCTTAAGCAGAATATTTAATTTTATTTTTATAAGCTGAACATTAGCAATAAGGTAATAATATGAGTAAAAAGGCAGTGGGTTTTTTGCAGGGTGGATTAGGAAATCAGTTGTTTATATACTTTTCGCTAGTATCTGTCGCGCAGGACAATGATTTAGAACCCTCTTTTAATAAAGACAGTTACGGCTATGATAAATTTTCAAGAGCGTTAGGCTTGGAGCTATTAGGGTTTGACATTAAATTTGAGAGTAGCTATTTTTTCAAAAATAGGTATCTACGCCTAATTTTTATGAAATTTGGGAGATATCTATTATCTAACAGAATTTTTAATAATTATCACTTTGAATATCGAAGTAATCAGCATGCTGATTTTGTCATAAACGATGATAAAGATAATTACTTCTTTGGTTATTTTCAGAATGAAAAATACTTAAATGACGAAGTTGTTTTTGATAGTTATGAAGGTAGTGAATACGTTAATTCGGTTCGAGATAAGGTACAACGTAAATATTCAAGTGAAGATACCATTGCTATTCATTTGAGAAGCTATAACGAAGTTAAAGATGAAGTGTGTAGTATTGATAAAGATTATATTAATGCTGCACTATTGGAATTGAATTATAACAAGAACAAAGATCGTATTTTAGTCTTTACAGATTCTATCGAATTTTCAAGCAGTGTTTTATCCGGCTTGAATTATGACTATTTTGATGAAGGTTTTTTATTCACAGCAGAAGAAACTCTGATTTCTATTAGTTCTTTTGAGCGTATAATATGCTCGAACAGTTCTTTCGCATGGTGGGGAGCATATTTTTCAAAGAGTGAAAAGGTTGTTTATCCCAAAGATAGAGGGTATAAGTATTATCCTAGTCCTTGTAAGAATTGGCACTTAGTGTAGTGTTTATTTTCTTGAGATATATTAATGTTTAGAAGTAAAGAATTTTTGTCGTTACTTGAAAAAGCTATTAAGTCAGCATCAGCACTTATTACGATATTTCTTGTTTCTTCAAAACTACAACCCCAGGATTTTGGGGAGTTTTCTCTCATTGAAGGATATTGTTTTTTACTATTTAGTATAATTGTTTTTGGTTTTCAAACTGTAGGAAACAGGATTCTTGTTGACTATGATTCAAGTGATTGTATTAGAAAGATTATAAAATTAAGATTGTTAATATGTTTGGTGTTAAGTGTTAGCTCATTTGCTTTTTTTAATTTAATAGACATAAAAATAATAAATAACTTAGATGTTTTTTTGATTACTCTCCTCCTTTTTTATACTGTTACTTCTTATCGAGAAAATATTTCATATCATAATGATAATTACTCTGAGTATATTGTTGATAAGATCTTAGTTTTATTGTTCTGTTTTACCTTAAAGTTATTATCACTATTTCTATTTTTCGACTATATTATTAGTGTGCTAATAATATGCTTTTTTATGGAAGTTTGTCCAGTTAGCTTTGTATTCTGGAGGAAGTATTCTATAGTTAAAGAGATAGAGGAAAAAGAAAAAATAACATATAAGGAAATGAGCTTTCTTTGTTTTCCAACAATGTTATCATCTATTTCAATAGTTATTTATAGTAGATTTAATCAATACTTATTAGCTTACTTCTTGCCATTGAGCGATGTTGGTGCATTTTCGGTCTTATCCAGAGTTTCGGATTTATTTGTTTTTTTACCTACTGTTATTGGAGCACTTTATCTTCCTCGTGCATACAAATTAGGTATAACTCCGAAGTTCATTGAAAATTACTCAAGGTTGATTCATATAGTTGCATTTGTCTCCTTCTTATTTTCGGTTACGCTATATGGGATATATTATTCCACAGCAGAAGAAAAGGGCTGGCTTATACCTATGAATACTGCTATTTTTTATCAATTGACAATTTTTCTTAACTTTATAGGTATGTTTGTGAGTCAAGTGCAATCTTATCTAGGTAATCCAATTCATCGAATGTTTAGAATAGTAGCTGGAATGATTATTAATATTTCATTGAGTTATTTTTTAATACCTGTCTGGGGGGTGAATGGTGTAATTGTGTCTATTTTAATATCTCTTACCATTTCAAATTTGGTAATTCCTGCTTTATTTAAAGAGTCTTGGTTAATTCGAGTTGTATTAAGTTCTTTATTGTCATTTTATAGGTTTAGAAGCAATGATATTAAACTTTAGCTTTGGTAGGGCTGCATTATATAGCTATTTAATGGTCTTTCCTTTTGGTGTTATATCTATTTTATCTAAAAACTTTAATATAATATTTACCTCTCTTGAATCAATACAGGTAATAGGCTTTATAGCATCTTCTATTTTATGTATTATATATTTCATTTCAAAGCTAAGAGTTGCTGTTCGGTTTGACTTATTGAGTTTGATAAATGGTTTTATAATAATATCTATCTTGCTATGGTTTTTATTATCAATATTAGTTACTTTTGAACTTATTGGGTATGGCTCTAGCAATGAAAGTATCTCGTCTTTCGAGTATCACTTTCCTATTTTAATTAAATACTTAAGTTTAATATTTATATCGGCAAATTTTCATTATATTCTTAAGGATGAATATAAAAAATGGCACTTTGTTTTATGGGTGTTAGCGAGTTTTTCTATTGTAATATCATCAAATATGTCAATTCTTTCTTTAGATTTTCTCAATTCAAGGAACCCCTCTGACCGCTCATTTACCTTAACGTTATCGGATTACTTTGCGTTGACATCTTTATTACTTTTATATTTTGTTAATGGTATCAATAAGTATGTAGTGTTCCTTATATCAGCAGTGTTATTGTTTTTTATATCATCTAGGACAGCGTTATATACATTTGTTGTCGCATTTTTGATAAAGGAAGTATTAGGCTCAGGCTTTAACTTGAAGAACATAATTCTCTTGTTTTTGTTTTGCTTTATATTCTATGTGGTTGGAATCTTTGCTTATGATAATGTCTCTGGTTATTCTCTGAGAATTTTCACTGGCTTTTCAGGAGATTCTTTTGATGAGCGAAATGATATTATGCGTTATTCATGGGAACGGATTATGCAATCACCAATTATCGGTGATTTTGCAGGTCAATTAGATGCTAGCTTTCATGGTTCTAATAAATGGGGAGTCTACTCTCACAATATATTGTCTTTTTGGCGACAATATGGATTTATTGGGTTAGCTTTGATTATATATTCCATGTTGTTTACATTTTTTAATGTGGTCAATATTATCATGGGTAAAACAAGGTGCATGAATTTACTGCCTGTTTTACTTTACTTAACTTGTGTTATTATTTTCTCTAGATCGTATGTATACCCATGGATCTTTATGTTACTAGGGATGAATTTATTTATTTTAAAACGGGCTAGCGAAAATGGAAAAGATTAGTGTCATTATTACAACCAAAGATAGAGAAAAAGAACTCCACAGAGCTATCCGCTCGGTGCGTTCTCAATCATATAAAAACATAGAAATTATTGTTGTTGATGATGGGTCAGACCCTGAATTATATAAGAGAGTAGTAGACTGTTATTCGAGCGGTAATATTAAGTTTGTGAGAAATACTTCTAGCTTAGGTGCTTGTAGTGCAAGGAATTCTGGAATAAGTGCATCTACTGGTTCTTTTATTTCTGGGTTAGATGATGATGATGAATTTACAGAAGATAGGCTAGAAAAACTAATGATTTTTCATAGTTCTTTCGATATCGAACCTTCTTTAGTTTGTTCCTATAATAAGAATTATAATCCTTCATCAGGGCTAGTTACTTTTGAGAAAGAATACGACATAAATATTGACTTAGAATCGATGAAATATAGCAATAAAGTAGGCTCTCAAGTGTTAATTAGAAAAGAAAAACTACTAGGAGCTGGCCTATTTGATGAAGAGTTTGTTGCATCACAAGATTATGATATGTGGTTCAGAGTTATAGCAATGTATGGTGATGCAAAAAAAATAAATGAATTCTTATATATATGTCATGATGATCCATCTCTAACTCGCGTTTCTTCAAATAAGAAAAAAGGTATGGTACAGTTTTATACGAAACATCGTCATAGCCTTAAACTGCGCCATAAGATATACTCACTTGCTAGATTTTTGCGTGCTCTTATTAAATGACTTATTGGAAATATTAAATGAAAGCAATTATTACCGGTATTACTGGCCAAGACGGCTCTTACTTAGCTGAGCTTCTAGTTGAAAAAGGTTATGAAGTTCACGGTCTTATTCGTCGAGCATCATCCTACAATACAGAACGTATTGATGCGCTGGTAAACGGAGGTGCAAGTATTAAACTGCACTATGGCGATCTTACGGATTCTTCAAACCTAATTCGATTAGTTAAAGAAATTCAACCTGACGAAATCTATAACTTGGGTGCAATGTCGCATGTAGCGGTTTCTTTCGAGTCTCCAGAGTATGTTGCTGATGTAGACGGCATGGGTACTCTTCGTCTTCTGGAAGCGATCCGTATTAACGGTTTGGAAAAGAAAACTCGCTTTTACCAAGCCTCTACCTCAGAGCTCTACGGTGAAGTTCGTGAAACTCCTCAGCGTGAAACAACGCCTTTTTATCCACGATCTCCATACGCTGTAGCAAAAATGTACGCATACTGGATTGTTGTGAATTACCGCGAATCTTACGGTATGTACGCATGTAATGGCATTTTGTTTAACCATGAGTCACCACGTCGTGGTGAAACTTTTGTAACTCGTAAGATTACTCGAGCTATCGCTAACATCTCTCAAGGTCTGGAATCTTGCTTAGAACTTGGCAACATGGATGCTTTGCGTGACTGGGGGCATGCTAAAGATTACGTTCGAATGCAATGGATGATGCTGCAACAAGAGAAGGCTGAAGATTTTGTTATTGCTACTGGTAAGCAGATCTCTGTGCGCGAGTTTGTCCGCTTGTCAGCGAAGGAAGCGGGGATCGAACTTGACTTTTCCGGCGAAGGTATTGATGAGATTGCTACTGTGGTAGCTATCGATGAAGAAAAAGCACCAAAAGTGAAAGTTGGTGATGTCATTGTGAAAGTAAACCCTCGCTTCTTCCGTCCAGCGGAAGTGGAGACACTACTTGGCGACCCAAGCAAAGCGAAAGCTAAACTTGGTTGGACCCCAGAGATCACTGTAGAAGAAATGTGTGCAGAAATGGTTGCATCTGATATCGATAAGGCAAAACAACACGCAGTTCTAAAAGAACACGGATTTGACGTTGCGATCTCACTAGAAAGCTAATTAATCAGTATACTGATTCGTTTATATTGCAGAGTTCCCATTTGGGCTCTGCTTTTTCTATTTATATTATCGGAACTAGTATGAAAAGAGTATTTGTTGCTGGTCATAAAGGTATGGTTGGCTCAGCTATTGTTCGTCAACTATCTAAAGACTCTTCAGTAGAAGTGATTACTAAAGATCGTAATGAGCTTAACCTGTTAGATGCACTGGCTGTCGAGGCGTTTTTTACGAATCACCATATTGATCAAGTTTACCTTGCGGCCGCGAAAGTCGGTGGAATTGTTGCTAACAATACGTACCCTGCTGAGTTTATTTACCAAAATTTGACGATTCAAAACAATATTATTCACTCAGCACATCTGCATGGTGTTCAAGATTTACTATTCTTGGGTTCGTCTTGTATTTATCCAAAGTTTGCACAACAACCGATGCGTGAAGACTCTTTGTTGACCGGAACTTTGGAAGAAACCAATGAGCCTTACGCAATTGCTAAGATTGCAGGTATCAAAATGTGCGAGTCTTATAATCGCCAATATGCTCGCAACTATCGATCAGTAATGCCAACTAATTTGTATGGTGAAAATGATAATTTTCATCCTCTAAATTCTCACGTCATTCCCGCATTGTTGCGTCGCTTCCACGAAGCAAAATTGAATGGCGACAGTAAAGTTGTTGCGTGGGGTAGCGGTAAACCTATGCGAGAGTTTTTGCATGTAGATGATATGGCAGCAGCTTCAATTTACGTAATGAATCTAGGTCAAGAGGCGTATCTAGAAAATACGCAAGAAATGCTTAGTCACATAAACGTAGGTACAGGTGTGGATTGTACTATCCGTGAACTCGTTGAAACTGTTGCAAAAGTGGTTGGTTTTGACGGCGAAATTGAATTTGACACTACGAAACCAGACGGTACTCCTCGTAAGTTAATGGATGTTTCACGTTTAAAGAGTCTAGGTTGGAAAGCAAAAACGAGCCTAGAAGATGGTTTAACTATGACTTACCAGTGGTTTCTAGAGAATCAAGAAAATTATCGCGGTTAAAGTACCTAGGGTAGAGCTAATGTAAGGGTTTAAACAAAGCAAATGTTTTTAAGCAAACAACGTTTTTCTCAAGTGATTGAAAGTACCCCGTTAGTTTCAATTGACTTAGTTATTGAGGATGAAAGTGGTCAAGTTTTACTTGGGGAGCGTTTGAATCGACCAGCTCAAGGTTTCTGGTTTGTTCCCGGTGGTCGTATTCTTAAAGATGAAAAGCTTGAAGATGCCTTTGCTCGTTTAACTTTGGAGGAGCTTGGGCATGAGTTTAAGCTCTCTCAAGCAACACTGAAGGGACCTTATACACACCTCTATAATGACAATGTGTTTGGCAATGACTGTACTACTCATTATGTCGCGATTGCCTACAAGCTCATTGTCAATCGCTCTGAATTGAACTTACCCATGGATGTACAGCATTCTCGTTACCGTTGGTATAATCAAGATGAATTATTGACCTGTGATAGTGTACATATTCATACTAAATGGTATTTTCAAAAAATAACTAAAACTATCACTTAATTAAAAACAACGAGTTGACTATGCTTATTCCTGTAATTATGGCCGGCGGCTCAGGCAGTCGTTTGTGGCCTCTATCTCGTTCAAAATATCCCAAACAATTCCTTGCAGTAACTGGTGAACAAACCATGCTTCAACAAACGTTGAGCCGCATGGTTGGTTTAGAACACAATGCGCCATTTGTGATCTGCAATGAAGAACATCGATTCCTAGTTGCTGAACAACTTCGCCGTATTAATGGCAATCATAGTGGAATACTATTGGAACCAGTAGGGCGGAATACTGCTCCCGCTATTGCTTTAGCAGCAAAATTTGCTCTATCTGAAAATAAAACTTCATATGAAGATTCTTTGATGTTAGTTCTTGCGGCTGATCATGTGATTAAAGATACTCAATCTTTCCATCAATCGGTGCAAGCTGCCATTCCGTACGCACAACGTGGTGATATGGTAACTTTCGGTATAAAAGCGAATGCACCAGAAACAGGTTATGGCTATATTAAAACCGGTGCTACGGTTACTGCTGCGGATGAGAGTCGAGGCTTTAGTGTTGATAGCTTTGTTGAAAAGCCAGATCTCGAAACTGCAAAGCAATATCTAGACGATGGTAGCTACTTGTGGAACAGTGGTATGTTTTTATTCAAAGCATCTACTTATCTTGAAGAATTAGCAAAGTTCCGACCAGATATCTTGAAAGCATGTGAAAGTGCCTACGATAGCCACTTTGACGACCTAGACTTTATTCGCATGTCATCTGAATTGTTCTCACAAATCCCAGACGAATCCATAGATTTTGCTGTCATGGAAAAAACAGAAAAAGCTGTTGTTGTTCCAATGGACGCAAATTGGAGTGATGTTGGTTCTTGGTCTGCACTTTGGGACGTGAATGATAAAGATGAACAGGGTAATGCAACTCGCGGTGATGTGTTAACTGAGCAGACAAAGAATAGTTATATTTATTCACAAGATAAACTCATTGCGACCGTTGGCATTGAAAATCTTATCGTTGTAGAGACGAAAGATGCACTGCTAGTTGCGGATAAAGACAAGGTTCAAGATGTTAAGTCGATTGTTAATCAACTAAAACAACAAAACCGAGTAGAGTGTCAGCAGCATCAAGAGGTATATCGCCCATGGGGTTCTCATGAGACGGTATCTGAAGGTGAGCGTTACCATGTGAAGCAAGTGTTAGTTAAGCCAAAAGAGAAGACAGCTCTTCAGATGCACCACCATCGAGCTGAGCATTGGGTTGTCGTGTCAGGTACGGCTAAAGTGACAAAAGGAGATGGAACTTTCCTTCTTACTGAAAATCAGTCCACTTATATTCCAGTAGGGACTCCGCACTCCGTAGAAAACCCAGGGCAAGTGCCTTTGGAGCTGATTGAAGTTCGTTCTGGATCGTACTTAGAAGAAGACGATATTGTTCGCTTTGATGAGCAAGCATCTAAGTTTGGCGGCGACTACTAACTACTTATTGAGATAGGAAATTATGGTAACAAAATTAATCAGTAGTGAAGTGCTTGGTGCTTCAGGCGTTCAGTTTGGTACTAGTGGCGCGCGAGGGCTCGTTACTCAGTTTACATCGGACGTCTGTGCTGCATTTACTCACGCATTTGTGGCATCAATGCGTAGCCATTTTACTTTCAATCAAATGGCTGTTGCAATTGACAACCGCCCTAGTAGCCCAGCAATGGCAAAAGCAGTCATTCAAGCACTTACTGATGCCGGTGTAGATGCGATTTACTATGGTGTTGTACCTACTCCTGCTCTGGCTTTTACCGCAATGCAAGACAAGATGCCTTGTATCATGGTGACTGGGTCTCATATCCCATTTGACCGCAATGGAATTAAGTTCTATCGCCCAGATGGAGAGATTACTAAAGCAGATGAACAAGCAATCTTAACCGAGAGGGTAGACTTTAGTGCTATTAATGACCTGCCTGAGTTAACGATTAATTTCCGAGCAACTGAGCTTTACCGAACACGTTATATTGATTTGTTTGATGCAGATTTACTAGCAGGAAAGCGTGTTGGTATATATGAGCACTCAAGTGCCGGGAGAGATATTTACCAAGGACTTTTTGAATCGCTTGGGGCTGAAGTCATATCATTGGAGCGTACTGACGAATTTGTTCCAATTGACACTGAAGCCGTTGCTGAATCTGATAAGGAAAAAGCACGAAGCTGGTCGAAACAGTATAATTTGGATTTTATATTTTCGACTGATGGAGACGGTGATCGTCCTTTAGTTGCTGATGAGAACGGCGAATGGTTGAGAGGTGATATCCTTGGCTTACTTTGTTCAAAATCGCTTCAAGTAGATGCATTAGCAGTTCCTGTTAGTTGCAACACTATTATTGCTGAGTCTCCTGAATTCGAGATAGTATCTCTGACTAAAATTGGATCACCATATGTAATTGCCGAGTTTGAAAATCTCGCTACGCAGCACAAAACGGTTGCAGGCTTTGAAGCTAATGGTGGTTATTTACTGGGCAGTGATGTTAGGATTAACGATAGGGTGCTAAAAGCGTTACCAACACGGGACGCTGTGTTACCGGCACTAATGCTGATTTCATTGGCTAAGCAACAAAAAACCACTGTTAAAAAATTGGTGGCAGCTTTACCTTCGCGATTCAATCATAGTGATCGTATTCAGAACTTTGCGACACAAAAAAGCTTAACAATCTTAGCACAAGGTAAAGAGAGTCCTGACGCCTTGTTGGCTCGTTTAGGTATGACAAATGTGGTTGTTTCTAACAGCGACCATACAGATGGATTGCGCATATCGCTTTCAGACTCAACGATAATTCATTTAAGACCATCGGGCAATGCACCTGAGCTTCGTTGTTATGCAGAAGCAAATGACTTCGAAACAGCCAAAGCACTTGTTGATAGTATTCTATCTATTGTCAGTCAGTTTTAAGTATTAGTAGTGAAAGGTTATGTTTAAGCTAAAAAATCAAATTCAAAACTATGCTTGGGGCAGTAAAACCGCTATCAGTGAGCTGTTTGGAATTGAAAACCCTACTAACGAACCGCAAGCTGAAATATGGATGGGAGCACACCCTGGTGGCTGTTCTCGTAACGCAGAAAATGACGATCTTTTGTCAGATATCATTGAACTCGATAAGAAGGCTGTATTAGGTAGCTATACGGAAAGTTGTTTTGGTGAATTGCCTTATTTGTTTAAAGTACTAGCTGCCCATACGCCTCTGTCTATTCAGGTTCATCCTAATAAATGGAAATCTGAGTTGGGTTTTGCTCGTGAAAACGAGCAAGGTATTGCTTTAAATGCTCCAAATCGCAATTATAGAGATCCAAACCATAAGCCTGAATTAGTCTATGCGATAACTCCTTACAAAGCGATGAATGGCTTTCGTCCCATCGAACAGATTATTTATTTGTTTGATGGGATTGCGCTTAATGAGCTAAAGAAAGAAGTAGGTTTATTGAAGCACTATCCTAATAGTAAAGGTCTAGAGCGTTTCTTTAGTTCTTTGATGATGTTAAGTGATGAGCGTAAAAGCAAGGTGATTTCACAGTTAGAAGAGGCATACCAAAAACCGGTAGCGGGAACGGTGCGTGAAGCTATCGAATATAGCCAAGCATTTAAGGTACACTATGAGGGTGATATAGGCTTATTGTCTCCATTTATCTTTAACATCGTAGAACTTGCACCTGGAGAAGCCATGTTCTTGTTTGCTGAAACACCTCATGCTTACATTCAAGGCACGGCACTTGAGGTAATGGCGAGTTCTGATAACGTCCTTCGCGCAGGACTTACACCTAAGTATATTGATATCCCAGAGTTGATTGATAATCTAGCATTTATTCCTATAAAGCCAGAAGATTTGAAAACGTCTCCAATAATCACAGGTAATAAAGAGCAGTACCCAATCCCTGTTGATGACTTTGGTTTTGATATTCTTTACGCTAAGGGTATTAAGCAAGAGCAACATGTGCATAGCGCGGAAATTTTGTTTTGTGTTGACAGTAATATCGTGGTGGAATCACAGGGTAAACTCATAGAACTAACTCCTGGCGATTCTGTTTTTGTGCCTTTTTCCTCGCAAGCGTACACATATAAAGGTAAAGGTCGTTTAGCTCGAGTTTACAATTAAAAAATATAAATCATTGGTTAGGTAATATGAAAATTGCAGTTGCAGGTACAGGCTATGTAGGCCTATCTAACGCTATGTTATTAGCACAACACCACAACGTAGTGGCCGTTGATATCATGTCTGAAAAGGTGGAGATGCTAAACAATAAGCTATCTCCGATTGTTGATACCGAAATCACCGATTTTTTGACAAATAAAACTCTTAACTTTGTAGCGACTCTGGATAAAAAGCTCGCTTACGAAGGTGCTGAATATGTAGTAATTGCTACACCTACCGATTACGATGTGGAGACTAACTACTTTAATACTTCTTCTGTCGAGTCGGTAATAAAGGATGTTATGGCGATTAACCCAAGTGCTGTTATGGTTATTAAGTCTACCGTTCCTGTGGGTTACACTGCTCACATTAAGAGAGAACTAAACTGTGAAAATATTATTTTCTCACCGGAGTTTTTGCGTGAAGGTAAAGCGCTATACGATAACTTGTACCCTTCTCGAATTATCGTAGGAGAACGCAGCGAACGTGCACAAACTTTTGCCAACCTTCTTGTTGAAGGAGCTGAGAAAAAAGGTATCGCAGTATTATTTACAGATTCGACAGAAGCAGAAGCCGTAAAGCTGTTTTCAAACACCTACCTTGCGCTTCGTGTGGCTTACTTTAATGAGTTAGACACTTATGCCGAGACACATGGCCTAGATAGCCGTCAAATTATTGAAGGGGTCGGTCTTGATCCTCGCATTGGCAGTCACTATAACAACCCATCCTTTGGTTATGGTGGTTACTGCTTACCAAAAGACACTAAGCAACTCCGCGCGAACTATGAAGATGTACCGAATGAAATTATTGGTGCGATTGTAGATGCAAACACTACGCGTAAAGATTTTGTAGCCGACTCAATCATCAAGCGTAACCCTAATCGTGTGGGTATTTACCGATTGATAATGAAATCAGGATCTGATAATTTTCGCGCGTCAAGTATTCAAGGTGTAATGAAGCGCATTAAAGCCAAAGGTATTGAAGTTGTGGTGTACGAGCCAGTATTAGATGAACCTGAGTTCTTTCACTCACGAGTCATCAACGATCTCGATGAGTTTAAAACCATCTGTGATGTGATTGTCTCTAACCGCATGGTTGATGATATCCAAGATGTTGCAGATAAGGTTTATACTCGAGATTTATTTGGTAGTGACTAGGGCGTGTTGATCTTTGCTGTAGATTTCGCGTTCAGCAATACATCGGTAGCCACATCAACATAAATGCCAGCGATAACATGCTGGCATAAACTTATCATATCCACTTGAAATAGCTCGATAATGCTTAATTCTCGCAAAGGCATTTTCGACCAAGTGTAGTGGTCAACTAAAATTGGCCACAGTTTTGTAAGTTTTCCAGTAAAGCCTTTCCGATTCATTCGGTGTTAGGCCAACATTGTACTGGTGCGGCCTGATTTGACTATAGTATCTAATGATGTAGCCAATGATGCTCTGCCAAGCTTCACCTAAACTGCGATAGCCACTGGCTGGCACCCATTCTGTTTTCAAGCTTCTGAAGAAGCGTTCCATCGGGCTATTATCCCAACAGTTACCTCTCCGAGATAAACTCTGCTTTATTCGGTTGACGGTATTTTCGACTCGTATAATGCGTTCCTTGGTCGCTATGGAACATCACTTCAGTAGGTATTCCTCGTGACTCATAAGCCATCTTTAACGCTTTGACCGTCAACTGGCTATCAGGTGAAAAGGACATTGCCCAACCAACTGGTTTTCGAGCAAATAAGTCGATGATAACAGCTAGATAGGCCCTTGACTTAACTCAATATCTGAACGCTTTAAAATCTCGACCTGACGTTAAAGCGGCAGCGCATCAACATATTTTGTGGTCACAACTTCAGTAAAGGCTTCAGGGCTACCGATGCTTTTCGGGAGCATATTGGCAGGCCGAGGCGCTGTGATAATTTTGCTGCTGGTTTGCGTTTTTTCGCACTGACGGCAAGCATATTTAGTGCGTTCATGGCGCACGACACTGACTCTTTGAGGGATTATTTTTAGCTCTTCCGAGACTTCAATGCCGCATTTATGCAGTGGTTTATTACAGCATTCACATTAAGGGGCATTGGGCGTGTGTTGATGTACTTCGCGCTATGGACCCATTTCTAGCACATCCGCGACAATAAGAAACAGGCCATCAATCGACTTTCTCATATCGGTGATACCCGAGACGAGATAGACCGTGCCACTTGGGATTATTACAGTGCCTTTGTCAACGCCAGTTTAAAA
>NZ_JBFRVM010000017.1:0-9997 GCF_041475145.1 Vibrio sp. 10N.222.49.A3 | reverse complement strand
GAGTGGATTCCATACATCATGTTAAGTATTATGATGAACAACCAGAAGACACCTCTGACGCCTTAGATACCGATGAGTCTCAGCAACCTCAAATTGAAGCTAACGATGACTCACGCAAACCATCGACACAAACTGAACTTGAACCGACGTTGAGTGAATAGCCTTTACTTTCATGGTCATGGAACGTAATTCTGTTATAAAATCTATCAATCGTTCGCTTTCCATTACTGACAATAAACACATAAGAAAACCATAAAAACGATTGCTATATGAGCCCTATCACAACACATAATCACAAAGTGGTAGTTCGGAATCAAAGTTGTTCCAGAACAATGGTCGACCACTTGAATGCCGACAACATGTAGGAAATTAAAAATCATAATTAACGGAGTTTTCCAATGTCTACTGCATTTTACATCCCTACAATCAACTTCATGGGTACTGGCTGTCTGAAGGATGCTGCTGATAGCATTCAGTCTCAAGGCTTTAAAAAAGGTCTGATCGTTACTGATAAGATCCTGAACCAAATTGGCGTAGTTAAACAGGTACAAGACCTTCTTAGCCAGCGTGGCGTAGACGCAGTTGTATTCGACGGCACTCAACCAAACCCAACCATCACTAACGTGAACGATGGTCTTGAGTTACTAACTGACAACGATTGTGATTTCGTTGTTTCACTAGGTGGCGGTTCGCCACATGACTGTGCAAAAGGTATCGCTCTGGTTGCCTCTAATGGCGGCAAAATTGCAGATTACGAAGGCGTAGACCAGTCTGAAAAGCCAATGATGCCTCTAATTGCTATCAACACAACAGCAGGTACAGCTTCTGAAATGACGCGTTTCTGCATCATTACTGACGAAGCTCGTCACATTAAGATGGCTATCGTTGATAAGCACACAACACCGCTTATCTCAGTAAACGATCCTGAGTTGATGCTTGCTAAACCTGCATCACTAACGGCAGCAACAGGCATGGATGCGTTGACACACGCAATCGAAGCTTACGTTTCAATCGCAGCAACGCCAATTACCGACGCAGTTGCAATTAAAGCAATCGAACTTGTGCAAGCACATCTAAGAACAGCAGTAGCGCACGGTGAAGACATTGAAGCTCGCGAGCAAATGGCTTACGCACAGTTCATGGCGGGGATGGCATTCAACAACGCTTCTCTTGGCTATGTTCATGCAATGGCGCACCAACTGGGTGGTTTCTACGACCTTCCACACGGTGTATGTAACGCTATCTTGCTACCACACGTTCAACGTTACAACGCTCAAGTTTGTCCAGAGCGTCTACGTGATGTTGCAAAAGCAATGGGTGTGAATGTTGAAGGTATGACACCAGAGCAAGGCGCAGAAGCCGCTATCAACGCGATTGTTCAACTAGCAAATGACGTGAACATCCCAACTGGTATCGCGCAACTGGGTGCTAAACTAGAAGACATCCCGACTCTGTCTGACAACGCACTAAAAGACGCTTGTGGTTTCACTAACCCTAAACAAGCGACTCACGAAGAAATCTCAGCGATCTTCGAAGCGGCAATGTAATCTAGCGACAAGTTATTCGAGCTAGAAACACGCGGCTCTTGCTAAAAAAAAATAGCTAACACAAACGGGCTCACCTTCTGAGCCCGTTTTCTTTTATCTGCCTGCCCCTTTCAATTCTTTGCCTTCACACAAACCAAGAGCGACGAATCACTAGCTACTCACCACTAAAAAGTCGCATTGTTGCGATCGCTTGGTTATAGTCAAACTATTGATATATAGAATGACAAACAGGTTCCATTGAGTCGTTGGATAGTTAGCACCTTATTATTAGCTTCACTCGTTGCCCACTCCGCTCAAGCGGAGGAACAAAATGAGTGTCACAGTCAACCGCTAGAAGACGCCCCAGTCGAAAAGGCCTACCACTACCTAAACAGTAAATTTTGCCAACCCGCATTATGATTTGACAGTTTCTTTGTCGATGACCGCATTACAGAAGATGCTCGAGCGGGCACTTCTGTCCGTTGGTACAACGATTTTATTTACTCAGAAGGTGGTGACGTCGACTACTCAACCAAGCTCAACGCACGTTTACATCTTCCCTTTGCGAGTAAGCGCCTAAAATTAATCTACGAATCTGTCAGCGATGAAGAGTTCTTTGATTTCTTTCCACAAGATTCAGAGGAATTAGAGAGCGCACTCGGCCTTCGTTACGATGCTTATGCCAAGGGTTATAGTAGCTTCAATATTAAAGCGACACTGCGTCCGCGTATTGAAGCTCGTTATCGCTTTACCTACCCTCTCACCACCGATGCCGTATTCAGGCTGACCCAACGTGTGTATCAAGAAAAGCAAGAAACTGGCGAGATCACCGATATCGATTTTGATCTTTCTTTGAGTGATGACTTCTTAGCACGATGGTCGAACTTTGCAGGTTATAACGACGACCTTAAAGGCTGGGAGTACGGGACGGGACTGACTTTGTATCACTATCTTTCTCAAGACCAAGCTCTGCAATACAGCGCCACTATCACAGCAACCAGTGAACCATATAACCACTACGAATACTCACAGGTGTCGATAACCTACCGAGAAAACGTTTGGAAAGAGTGGCTGTTCTACGAATTGATTCCGCGCTATCAATGGGAACGAGAGCCCTATGAAAAACACACCGAAGAAGCCAACATCACTCTTAGGCTTGAAGTCTTGTTCAACAATGTCTAGTGGAACAGTATCTAGTGAGTGTTTGTGAGATTGGGGCATCGTTAGATCGAAAACGAGGCACAAAAAAGCACATCATGTGATGTGCTTTTTCAGTTCTATATAAGGCTTAAACTGTAGTCTTAACCCTTGTAGTTTCTTACTCGTGCCGCCTCTGCTTCACGCTTGTCGACGACCGTTTTACCGATTGGCGCCAATGAGATAACCGCAAGCTTAAGGTGCTGAATCGCAAACGGAATACCGATAATAGTAATGAAACACGCTACTGCTGACATGATGTGACCAATCGCCAACCAGATTCCAGCAAATAAGAACCAAATGATGTTACCAATCAGACCAAGTGGGCTGGTACCGATGTCAGTTTCATTGGTCAATTCATCACGTGAAATCGCTTCTTGACCAAATGGGAAGAATGAGAAGTTGCCCATTACAAAACACGCTCTACCCCATGGAATACCAACGATGGTGAGGAATGCGAGCAGTCCGAAGAACCACCATGCCAATCCCATAAATACGCCACCAAACAGAAACCAAATGATGTTTCCTATTGTTCTCATGTTGTCTTATCCAAATCTTTGAATGCTGTTTATTTCATATGCCGAGTAAGGCAATACTTGTTCTAATAGGTTCATTATTATTGAGTCTTTATGAACCGCTTATGAATCGCCTACATTTTCTGTGATTGATACACACCACGAAACGCCAAATCCGCATAGGGATCATCGATTTTATTTGATACCATGTTCGTAGATTTTTAGTATCACAAAGCTAAACAGCTACAACAACTAATTTAAGGCCGAATTTATGAACAACACTGAGCAACCTAAAAAGAAAATGAAAAACTGGGTGCCAATCGTCTTCTTCGGACTTCTCAGCACAGTGCCTGTATTCATGTTTTTAGTCGACGTGTACATCAACCAATACATGTAACAAGACCCCGCCATCCTATCGGCGTAAAAATGAATACAGGAAACATGTCCTGTATTCATCTCAGTTAAGTCACTTCTGCTGTAATCAATTCAACTCTTCTGCGATCAAATCAGCTCTTCGTTAATAAAATCTAAAATGTCGATCAGCTCATGATCTGGCAAGTTTAGTAAGTTATCACCCACATACCATTCAATCTTACATTGGGTTGGCAGTTCGCTGATCGCTGGGTTTCCTATCCAAACCTTGTGCTTCTTAGCTATATTGTCGCGCAGGATAATGCCATCCTCAAAACTCACCGGTAAATAGAGGTGAAGCATGTTTACTTGGGGTTGCTGCGGGTTCACTTTGAACTGCGGGTAATCTTGTAAGATTTGATAGATTTGCTTGGTACGCTCATACAATGCTGGCATCAACTCGATCCGTTGATCAAACTGCATTGCTGCCGAAACCACGTAAGGCGTGCGATGATAAACATTTCCGCCCTGACGCTTCATCCATGCTGAAGCTTTTGCTACGAAAGCCTTATCACCTAGTAGGAGTGACCCCCCAAGACCATTTAACCCTTTATAGAGCGAAACATAAGCTGTATCGAACCCCTTAGCAATCTCGCTATATGGCTTTTGATAATACGCGCCACACTCCCACAAACGAGCACCATCCATATGCAGATGAATCGATTGTTCTTTGCAGTACTGCTTTATCGCTTCAAGCTCTTCCCACTCAGGCAGCTGACCACCAATCTCTCGCATCGGTAGTTCATACAATGCCGCGGCAATCTCATCAGGCCAAGCCTTTAAGTCGTCGACATTCCAAGTGCGAAATACATTACCAACCGGAAGTACATTGAAACGGTTCTGGAGCTGATACCCTTGGCGTTCATGGCGCATAATATGGCTGGATTCGTGCATCGCCACCAAAGGATTTCTTTTTTCTTGGCAAGCAATCTCTAACGCTGTCGGTTGATTCATTGTGCCAGTAATCACAAACACGGCGGCTTCATAGCCGAGCAAATCAGCCACTTTGCTTTCAAAACTCTCAATAAAATCGCCATCACCGTAGGTGTCGTGCGCCACATCATGTGTTTCGCACCATTCAGCCATTTGCGCGAAGGTTTGTGCTGGTGTTGGATCGAAGTGACCAGAAAGCAGCAAATTACATTGTTGACGCAAGTCCGTGCTCATACCTTTTCCTTTATTCATTGTCGTTCTATGTAGGGTGATTGAATTATTTACGTTAGCCTTCAACGGTGACATAAAGTGCACCTCTTCGCTTTTATTATTAGCGAATAATTAGTTTTACGCAGTCATCGGCTGCGTGTGCCGGAAATACTCAAATTGACGGGTGTTTTATATAATTAAGTCCCTAAAAACACGCGCATCTAACTAGATAAGTATGGGCTAATTCGTTGTTGTTCAACCATTCTTCTATTATTGTATATCTATAATTCCAATAAATATTATTCGTTAATGGACAAAGAGGGCTATATGTCGAAAAATCGAGTCTTGGTGCTATTCGCCCACCCTTCTCAGCATCGCTCTGAAGCGAACAAACCCTTATTTGAGCAAGCCAAGCGTATTGAAGGCGTCACCTATGTCGATCTTTATGCTGAATACCCGACCTTCAAGATCAATATCGATCGTGAACAGAAACGCCTGTTGGACCATGACATCATCATTTTTCAGTTCCCACTATATTGGTACTCAACACCCGCGATTCTTAAAGAATGGCAAGACCTCGTCCTAGAATACGGATTTGCTTACGGCACCGACGGTAATGAACTGCAAGGTAAGAGCTTGTTATGCAGTATCACCGCTGGCGGCAAAAAAGAGGCTTATCAAACTGACGGTTATAACCACTTCACCATCCGTGAACTGCTTCACCCAATCGAACAAACGGCGTCTTTGTGCGGCATGAACTACTTGGCTCCATTGGCTTTGTTTGGTTCACGTACTGCGTTAGAAGAAGGCCGAATTCAAGATCATGTAAATAGCTACAAATCTCTTTTAGAGGCTTTTGTTGCGGGCGAAGTCGATCTTAAAAAGGCAAGCAAGGCTGAAAAGCTAAACCATTATGTCGATGAAATGATGAGCAGAGGTTAGATCATGACAGGATATTTTCTACAAGCATTTATCTATTTGCTCGCGGCAGTCATCGCCGTCCCTATCGCCAAAAGGCTTGGCCTCGGCTCTGTGCTTGGTTACCTGATTGCCGGTGTGGTGATTGGCCCAATCATCGGCTTAGTGGGTGAAGAGACCACGACCATTCAACACTTTGCCGAATTCGGTGTAGTAATGATGCTGTTCTTGGTCGGGCTTGAGCTTGAGCCGAAGATGCTTTGGGCAATGAGAAACCGCCTGATGGGGCTCGGCGGCCTACAAGTCGGTGGCACAACGGCCATAGTCATGGGGATTGCTCTGTTCTTCGGGCAACCTTGGACGATCGCGCTGACTATCGGTTTGATCTTCGCACTGTCATCTACCGCGATTGTTCTCCAAACCTTTAATGAGAAAGGGCTCTCCAAGACAGAAGGCGGCAAGAATGCTTTCTCGGTCTTACTGTTCCAAGATATCGCTGTCATTCCGATGCTGGCATTTATCCCTCTATTGGCATTGCCAGAATTAATCGAAGCTGCACAAAGCGCGGTCGCTTCGACTTCTGATCACCATGAAGAGTTGAGTCTTGTTGCTGGCCTACCCGGCTGGGCTTATGGCCTTGTGATCACAGCATCTATTGCGATTGTTGTGGTCGGCGGGCACTTCTTGAGTCGTCCACTGTTCCGCTTTGTGGCGAGCTCAGGCTTGCGAGAAATCTTTACTGCAACCGCACTGATGTTGGTTATTGGTATTGCTGCACTAATGAGCCTAGTCGGCCTCTCACCAGCTTTAGGAACCTTCCTTGCGGGTGTGGTATTGGCGAACAGTGAATTCCGCCACGAGCTTGAGTCTAATATAGACCCGTTTAAAGGGCTGCTACTTGGCTTGTTCTTCATTACGGTAGGTGCGGGCATCAACTTTGATGTTCTATTCAACGACTTTGGTTTGATCATTGGCCTCACTCTTGGCGTTATGCTACTTAAAGCCTTGGTGTTGTTTACATTGGCGTTGATCTTCAAAATTAAAAATAGCGACCGTTGGTTGTTTACGTTGAGCTTGGCGCAAGCCGGTGAATTTGGTTTTGTACTACTGAGCTTCTCGGCTCAAAACCACGTATTGCCTGCTGATATAGTCCAAACTCTGTCGCTGGTTGTTGCTCTTTCAATGTTCCTAACACCAGGCTTATTCATTCTATTTGATAAAGTGATACTTCCTCGTTACGAGCAAAAGTCTAACGACCGAGAAGCCGATACTATCGAAGAGAAAGGTACGGTGATCATTGCTGGTATTGGCCGATTCGGTCAAATCGTTAACCGCTTATTGGTGTCGAATGATGTCAAGACTGTGGTTTTGGATCACCAAGCCAACCAAGTCGATTTACTTCGCTCTATCAACATCAAATCTTACTTTGGTGATGCGACTCGTCATGACTTATTGCATACCGCAGGGATCGAAGAAGCGGCAATGCTTGTCGTCGCTATCGATAACCAAGACTCAAGCGTTGAATTAGTAAAATACGTTAAACACACCTACCCTAAAGTGAAAATTTTAGCGCGTGCGTTCGACCGTGGTCACAGTTACCGCCTACGAGAAGCTGGTGCAGATTCTGTAGTCTCAGAAACGTACCACTCGGCACTCGAAATGGGCGCAGAAGCTCTACGTTCTTTAGGGCACCATCCATTCTTCGTTGAACAGCAAAAATCAACGTATCAACGTGTTGAAAGCCGTAAGTCTGAAAAACTATACCAAGCTTGGTCTGAAGCGGAAGAGAACCCACGTTACGACAACAACTACCGACAAATCTTCATTCACCTTGAAGAAGCAATGAAAGAAGACATGAAAAAAGACCGTTCAGACAAGCACTCTCGCTCAGAACGAGGTTGGACACCGCCACCGAAAGGCTATGCAGATGGCTTTGAGGAAGAACAAACCTAAGCAGAGCTCAAATTCGAGGTTAACAACCACTCAAAAAGCGGCTTTCGGGTCGCTTTTTCATTCTCTAAATACGAATAGCACGACCGATGAAGCCAAAACACGGAACCTAAATCAGATGAACCACGACATTTATGTGATCCAGTTATAATTTTCAATCTCAAGCTACCCGTCAAAAATGAATTCACTTTTTACATTTATAAAACATTACCTCTCCACATAAACCATACCGTCAATGTGGGTATATATGCATTCTTTTAAGCCCTTCAGTCGTCGTTCTAATTCGTAGCGACCATCCTCTAACGTTTGAGTTACATTGCATATATCTAAACACGCCTCACAAGTCGCCACTAAAACATTTACACCACCAATAATTAACGCTCCGCATTCACAAACTCAAACCATAAAAATTAACACGAACGTTTCAAAGTATGTCTATCGTTACAATTTGTAACGCATGCCAGTTGTCGGTATAGTCCTGCACTTCAAAAAGTGAGGCGGTCGCGCTCACCTTAAAGGAGATATAATAATGATTACTAATGATGCAGTAATAATGGGCATGTTAGCTGTTATTCTTGGCGGTGTTTTTATCACGGAAAGTAGCCAAAATAGCGCACTGAAAAAATTCTACTCGTTCGTTCCGGGTCTATTGCTCTGTTACTTTGTTCCTTCTCTATTGAATAGTTTAGGCATCATCGATGCGTCAAACTCAAAGCTATACTTCGTTGCAAGTCGCTACCTATTACCGAGTGCACTCGTTCTTCTGATCATCTCAGCAGACCTTCGTAAAATATTTGGCCTTGGTTCTAAAGCCGTCATCATGTTCCTAACCGGTACTGTCGGCATTATCATTGGCGGGCCTTTAGCGATTCTAATTATCGACCAAGTTAACCCTGACCTTGTATCTGGCGATGTATGGCGCGGCCTTACAACTGTGGCTGGCTCTTGGATTGGCGGCGGTGCAAACCAAGCAGCAATGAAAGAAGTGTTCGAGGTTGATGATCAACTCTTCTCTGCAATGATTACGGTTGATGTTATCTGTGCGAACATTTGGATGGCCGTGTTACTTATCATGGCAGGCCGTCAGAAGAAAATTGATGCATGGTTAAAAGCAGATACTTCATCTATTGAAGAGCTAAAAGAGACGGTTTCTAAATACCAAGAAGAGAACGCTCGCCCAACGACCACAACAGATTTAATGAAGATCACGGGTATTGCGTTTGGTCTTACGGGTCTAGCTCACTTATTCAGTGACCTAATCGCACCTTGGATCTCGACCAACGCTCCAGAGCTTGCGAAATACAGCCTTACATCAGGCTTCTTCTGGTTAATCGTAATGGTGACAACGTTCGCGCTCATCGCTTCATGCTTCAAATCAACACGCAGCCTTGAGCACAGTGGCGCGTCTAAAGTTGGCTCGGCATTCATCTACATCCTAGTTGCAACCATCGGTATGCAAATGGACGTGACAGCTATCTTAGACAACCCAGGTTACTTCTTCATTGGTATCACATGGCTAACTATCCATGCCATTCTAATGATTGTGATGGCGAAGCTTATCCGTGCACCACTGTTCTTCATGGCTGTCGGTAGCCAAGCTAACGTTGGCGGCGCAGCATCGGCTCCTATCGTAGCTGCAGCGTTCCACCCAGCATTAGCGCCAGTAGGTATCCTAATGGCAGTATTGGGTTACGCTCTCGGTACATACGGCGCTTACATCTGTGGTCTCATCATGCAGGCTGCTGGGGGTTAATAGAATCGCTTCAATCCAATAACACAAAAGGCTGAACGATCATCGTTCAGCCTTTTTCATTTCTACTCTTCCACACTGAGATTAATCAAACAAAGACGCCAGCTTATTTTCAACAACTGGGCTGATATTAAAGCTCAACATAAAATCTGGACGCGTTTCTTCGTCTTTCTCAAGGTAATAGTTCGCTTCAATGCCAAACTTCCAAGGACGTCCGTTCAACACAGTAGTCTTGCTTACGCTTATATTCAACGGAATTTCCGCCTGATCCTTATTCCAATCATACGAGAATGTCGGCGCAGAGCGGCTTTGTTGCGTAATTCAGTTTAGAGACAGAGCAGCCCCATTTCGTGCGTTTCTTAGTCAATACGGCAAGTTTCAGGCATACCTAACCCAGTGAGCTTGTTCAACGCTTTTATCATCGCGTAAGTTTCTCCCACTTGTGCATTGTAATTTCTTAAACTTAAACGACCACCAAATAACTGTTTAACTCGATACATCGCTGTTTCTGACAGGGAGCGTTTGTGGTAACCATACCGCTCTTTCCAATACTTATTTGAGCCATATAACTTCTGGCAACCTACTGC
>NZ_JBFRVM010000016.1:0-12275 GCF_041475145.1 Vibrio sp. 10N.222.49.A3 | reverse complement strand
TGCTGGTGCGGATCAGTTTTGCAAAGTAGAAGAAGCTGAACGAGCACCACTTTCCATGCTAGTACACACCTTGTCTAAAGAGCTATTGACTGTTTTGCACAATTCATCCATCTTCCCCTCAATATCAGGTATAGCGGAAAGTGCATGTTGACGCATTTCAGCAAATACGGATATCCGCTCGTCTAGTTCATTCAATTGGTTCTGCCAGACATCCGTCGTATTCTCTAAGTTGCTCATCGCACTCGGTATGACTTGAGTGTGTGATGCAATATTCTCTAGCGCTACTTCTGTCGCACTTACACTCTCGACAGCGCTCTCAAATGCATCCGTCAGTTGCGCCACTTGTTGTTTATAGTTACTTTGCCATTCGAGTAGCTTTACAACCGAATCATCGAGCCTTTGGAAATTTGAACCAAACTGTCCAACAAGCCCTTTGTTAAAATCTTTAATCGCTTCATTTAACGACTCAGCAATTTGCTGAGAAGTTTGCTGTGAAAGAGAGGAGGAAAAGTCGCGTAATTCTTGGCTGAGTAAGTCGAAATTCTGTTGACTCTCTTTATTTCCTTGCTCAGTCGCTCTTGTCATTTTTTTTAACTCAGACAAAATCGCATTTTGGCTAGAGTCATTATTTTTGTTTCCTTCTTTTAATACCTGATGCATTTGGTTTGCTGTGACAACACTACGGTTTTTATCAAGCTTTAAATGAATGATCCCCTTCAATACTATTGAACCAAGCATACCAAAGATACTGGACCAAAAGGCGAGACTAAGACCATCTAGTAAGGAAGAAATACTATTGTTTAGATCGTTCGGGTCAAACGAAAGTAACCCTATCGCGATCCCTAAGAAGGTAAAAAACACCCCACCAGTGGTTAAATAGCTTGGAAATTGGCGAACTAAGTTAGAAGGCTTTTCCTGATATATCAGCCGAAATCCCATACCAAATGTTACCACCAAAATACCACACGATATCTTTAACACTGTGTTTGGATCGAGGCTCAATAAAAACTCTATAAACATAAAACATCCTTGCCAAATTAACGTTTAGAGCTAGAAATGCTCCATTCTTAGTGGGTGACTAGTTATCACCCATTCTTCTTATAATTCTCAGCCTGCTCTAGCACGCCTTTGTAAACATCATCGTTCGCTACTGGTGGGAAGCCGTATTTGTGTAGCAGTAAGATTAAATCCACTTTCAACTTGGCTTTGATATCATCGCGCCCTGCCCAATCTGGATATTGGGCGACATTGTCTACCGTGGTTTTCATTTCCTTCGCCAATTCGAGCATCTTGTCATCGTCGTAAGTGAAATCGTATTTCTTGCGCATGTGATTCAAGATATCGAGGAACGCTTTCTCTTCTAGGTCGATGCCTAGGTCTTCAAACGAGCCCATTTCTTTCACGATATCAAAGATAATGTCGGTCATTTCTTGAGAGAAGGTATCGAACTCCTCACCATTCAACACATCATTTTCACGACGTTCGTTGTATTGCTCCACCAGCGATTGGAAGCGCTTAGAGAAGTTCATACCTTGTAGCTGGTTGACCTTTTTGAAGTCACTTATCGCCTTCTCTAGCAGCTTTTGAAGCAACTGAATTTTGGTGTTAGGCAGCTTTAGCTTATTGATACGAGCCAAGTAGTCTTCATCAAAAATATCGATAGCTTCGGCGTGTTCATCACCAATGGTAAAGATCTCTTCGACCCCATCGGCACGGAGTGCTTCTGCCACTAACTCACGAACACGCTTATTCATTTGTGCCGTGTCTGGTGCATCACCTTTGGTTAGCTTAAAGATAATAGAGCGTACTGCGATATAGAAGTGAATTTGGTCACGCTCTTGCTGAGATAACAATTCACTACCACAGCAAACATCATAAGCCGCCTTCATACGGCCCACTAAAGCCATGAATCGGGTTTCGCCTTTCTTGGTTTGAAGGATGTATTCTGCCGACTGATTAAGGCACTCTAGCTGCTTACACGGCTCTCCTGTGTAATAACCGGACGTATCGAACTTGTGGAACATCTGTCTTAACAGATCGAGATGGTTCTTCACCTCAATAACGGAAAAACGAATATCTTCAAAGTTAGTCTCATCAGCCTTTGAATACATCGCTAAGGCTTGATTCATTCGCGACTTGATACCAATGTAATCGACAACCAGCCCTTTCCCCTTGCCTTCAAACTTTCGGTTAACACGTGAGATAGTTTGAATCAGGTTGTGTTTCTGCAACGGCTTATCGATGTAGATCGTATCCAATTCAGGAACGTCAAAACCTGTTAGCCACATGTCGACTACAATGGCTATTTTGAAATTCGACTTAGGACTCTTAAACTGCTGGTCGAGCGATTTTCGATATTCCTTTGTCCCTAGCAGGCTATACTGATCAGGGTCATCGTCTTTACCGCGCGTCATCACCATTTGCACCATCGCAAGTGGCTTTAACTCTTCTTTCTCTTTATCAGTCAGCTCGACGCCATCAATTGATAGCTTTTCCTCGAACCATTCTGGCTTTAAGACTTTGACTTGCTTATAAAAATCAAACGCAATTTCACGACTCGCACAGACAAACATCGCCTTGCCCTTTATCGTAGAACCTTCTTTAACTCGCCCTTCATAATGTTCAACAAAGTCTTTCGCCAAAGCTTCAATACGGTCAGGGTCGCCAAGAATCGCGTTCATATTGGCAGAAGCTTTCTTGCTCTCTTCTATCTGATGTTCATTAGTGCCAGCTTCTGCGCACGCTTGGTAGTATTTCTCTACATCTTCTAGCTTGCTGTTATCAAGAATAACTTTAGCTGCTCGGCCTTCATAAACAATACGAACCGTAATTTCATCATTAACAGATTCTGTCATGGTGTAGCTGTCTACTGGATCACCGAATACATCAAGGGTGGCATCGATCGGTGTTCCGGTGAAACCAACGTAAGTCGCTCTTGGTAGAGAATCGTGCAGATACTTAGCAAAGCCGTATGTCTCTTTCACATCGACGGCTATACCATCTTGATATTTGATCACCACTTTCTTATCGAGGTTGACCTGTGAACGGTGCGCTTCATCGGAAATACAGATGATATTAGTACGCTCTGAAAGCAGTTCGATGTCTTCGGTAAACTTATGAATGGTAGTCAGAAACACACCACCGCTTTTGATGCCTTGTAGCTTGTCTCTTAATTCTTGGCGACTTTTAACTGGCACCACCATCTCATCACCAATGTAATCAGAGGCATTACAGAACTGTTTAGAAAGCTGATCATCAAGATCGTTGCGGTCGGTAATAAGTACAATGGTCGGGCTTTCAAAATCGATGCTTTTCATCAGTAGGCGCGATAGAAATTGCATGGTAAAGCTCTTACCACACCCTGTTGCACCAAAGTAAGTACCGCCTTTACCACTACCGTATGGCTTACGTTCTTTGTCAATGTTGTAGTAAAGCTTTCGCGCTGCGTAGTACTGGGGGTAACGACAACAGATTTTTATTTCTTTCTTTGATGTATCAGGGAAGAAGACAAAGTTCTTCACCACATCAAGTAATCGGGTTTGGTTAAACAACCCGGCAATCATGGTGTAGAGGGAGTTAATACCCTCTTTTTCGGTAGACTCGTTGCCCGTTACTTTGCGCCATGCGTAGAAGAACTCATACGGCGCAAACAGGTTACCCATTTTGTTGTTCACACCATCACTGATGATGCACATCGCGTTGTAGACGAACAGCTTGGGAATATCACGGCGATAACGCACACAGATTTGCTTCCATGCATCAAAAATGGTCGCGTCTTTCTCTCGCACGGCACTTTTGAATTCAAACACCACCAGCGGCAAGCCGTTCACATAAAGGATGCCATCAGGGATTCGAACTTGTTCATCGACACCTTCAATCTCTAGCTGGTTAACGATTTTATAGATATTGGTGTCAGTCGCTTTTAACCGATTTGTTTCTAGGTACGTAACCTTACCTTCAGCAACTTCTCTATCAGTATTATCAGGTTTAGATTTATTCTCTAGCAACGGCACAAACATCAAGCGTAAGGCTTGTGCCAAATGTCTTGTATCGATTAACTCAATATAGAGGTCTTTCTTTGAGCGATCTTCACGCTTAAACAAGAAGCCATTGGTTAGCCATTGGCAGAAGGTTTTATTGCTATGGTACAAATCACTGGCAGGCAACGTTGAGATCATACGGACAATGGTGTCGATTTCGCTCTCGGTTATACCATCGCCTCGGTACTGCTTGGCAAGGTAGCGTCGTAAGTCATCGACAATGAGTACTTGTTCTTTGTCTTCACGCGCTATTTGTTCACCCACTGCGTGTGGGTAGCCTTGCTCACCCAATAACTCAATAATGGCCTGTTCGAGTTTGGCTTCAGTAAATTTTAAGCTCATCGCCTTTTCCTACTGCTGTTTGACGTTGTTTGATGTTTTCTAGATTTAATTATTTGAATTTGTTTTTGGACCAAATCGGTTTTGTTCTGTCATCTGAGGTGTGTTTGATTCGCCACCTTAGAACTTCACCTTCGTCAGCTTAGAACCTCGCCTTTGTCATCTCAGAACCGAGGGACGAGGTATCTGAGATCTCGCTTTTCACCACCACCAAAAACGAGATTCCTGATAAGTTCGTCCCTCACTTTCTGGAATGACGAAAGGTTACCCTGCCAGAGCTTTAGCTTGTTCGACTTGCTGATTTTCTAAATCGATTTCGCCCGAAAGCAATTTAGGAAGTAGAGTGTCACGTAGCTTAGCCAGCACCTCATTCTCAAGGCGATTTTGATGAGCTTTCTTCAACATAGCTTCAGTAAGCTGCCAGAATTTTTGCGCAACATCCTTTGTAGGGATTACACATGGAGTGTCAGCAACAACTACAGGCTTAATAGCAGGATATGCTCCACCATCAGCTAGACGAGCGTACTCGTCAATAGAGTCATCATTGGTAGTAGCTAGGTAAACAAACGATGTCCAACACTCTTCTTTTGGCGATAAAACAGCGAAGCCTGTGCTACCTGTAAGTGGTTGTTCTGTATCACCGATAAATGCAAAAGATCGATTTCCCGGACGTACAGTGCCAACAATGGTATCCCCAGAGTTCAAGATTCTTCTCGCTCGTGATGGCGCTTCACTGAAGTCATAACTTGTGACTGTTTCAATTACACCATTTTTTGTGTTTGCTAGGTCAACATAGTGAACTTGTTCGGGTTGGTTTTTCTTTGTCCATGACTTCGCATTTAGTTTGGCAATATCTGCAATCACGCCCTGACTCCAACCTTCAGGAATCAAACCCAGTTCAGACTCAACGAGCTTTTCTGGGAAAAGCGAGGCAACTTCTTTTAAAAGAAAAGGCGCATCCATCCCTTTTGGCTGTGCACCATTCATTTTAGCTTTAACTGGATCAAAATCGACAAACCAAGATTTGAACAGCGCTTGTGCCATTTGCTCTAGGGTTTGGTTGATTTGGTTGTTGAGGGTGATTTTTCTATCCAAATCTCGTAAATGAATAGCTAGCTTATTCTGGTATTTAGGACACTTGGGTAAAAGTACTTTAGCCCTATGAAGATCATTCCTATTTACCCCGGGTACAGCACCTTTGTCCGTATAGTCTTTATAAGATACGGTCTTCAAATAGTAATAGATAAATAATGGATCATTCCCTTTAAAATCCTTTACATAAAGCGTTGTATTTAAAGGCCAAAAATCTTCTTCTATATAAAAAACCTGCCCAATCGTGCCATATCGACCAGTTACAACACCTGGCGATTTTATTTTCACTTCATTGTGAAAACCGGAATGACCAGAGGAAGAAATAACAGGTACATTTCCATCAATTCGCTTTGTTTTCGGAAGGTCATATCCACGTTTGAGTTCAATGACATCACCCAACTCTGACTGTATCCACTCACTCCCCATAACCCAACACCTCCAAGTTACGACGAATCGCTTTATTCAGCTCTTGAGATTGATTCATTTGGCTGTATAAGGTTTGTGAAAGCTCACTCATCTTGGTTTCAAACGGAATGCCATCATCTTCTATGTCAGCTGCGCCAACATAGCGCCCCGGAGTCAATACAAAATCGTTAGCCTTGATATCAGCAATGGTCGCTGATTTGCTAAAACCTGCTTTGTCTTCATACTTCTCTACTTTGCCATCGCCACGTTCAATACGCGCTTTAAGTTCTGCTTCATCACAGCGCCATGCATGGTAAGTGTCAGCAATCAGCGCAATATCGTCTTTAGTCAACTCTTTGTTGGTGCGGCTAATCATGGTGCCCATTTCACGAGCATCAATAAACAAAGTCTCTTTTTGGCGGTTACGGTAGCCTTTGGTGTTGTTCTCGGTTTTGTCTTTGGTGATAAACCAAATGCACACAGGGATTTGCGTCGTGAAGAACAGTTGTCCCGGCAAAGCAATCATACACTCAACGCGATCGTTCTCGATTAGCTGCTGGCGGATCTCACCTTCACCAGACGTATTTGAACTCATTGAGCCGTTCGCCAATACAAAGCCTGCCGTGCCTGTTTCACTTAGCTTCGAGAGCATGTGCAAAATCCAACCGTAGTTGGCATTGCCTGTTGGCGGGGTGCGATAGCCAGCAAAGCGCGCATCATCGGTTAGCTCGGCTTCATTACGCCAACCTTTAAGGTTAAACGGTGGGTTAGCCATGATGTAATCGGCTTTTAAGTCTTTATGCTGGTCAGCAAAGAAGGTATCGGCAGCACGCTCACCCAAGTTACCCGATAAACCGCGAATGGCTAAGTTCATCTTCGCCAGTTTATAAGTGGTCGAGGTAAGCTCTTGACCATAGATAGCGATGTCTTTGGTGCGCCCTTCGTGCTCTTTAATGAACTTTAAAGACTGAACAAACATACCGCCCGAGCCACAAGCCGGGTCGTAGATCTTACCTTGGAAGGGTTCTAGCATTTCAGCTAACAGTGTTACCACTGACTTAGGCGTATAGAACTCGCCACCACCTTTGCCTTCGGTTGCTGCAAACTTACCTAGGAAGTATTCATAAACACGACCGACTAAGTCCTCTTCGCTCATGTCGCATTCGTTCGCCAGCGTATCGATGTTTTCAATGCTGTCGATAAGTGACGCCAGCTTTTTCACTTCCAAACCTTGACGCGAGAAGTAGTTGTCTGGCAGAGCGTCTTTCAAGCTTGGGTTGTTTTTTTCGATGGTTGATAGAGCGGTATCGATAATGATAGCGATATCATCTTGCTTAGCGCGCGCTTTAACAAATGACCAGCGCGCATCTTCTGGTAAAAAGAAGATATTGTCTTGTTGGTAGAACTCTTTCATCTCAACAAAAGCTTCTTGCCCGTCGTCTATCATCTTCTGACGGCGCGCTTCAAACTTATCGCTGATGAACTTTAAGAACACAAGGCTTAATACCACGTGTTTGTATTCAGATGACTCAACGCTGCCACGCAGCTGATTAGCGGTATCCCAAAGGGTCTCTTCAAAGCCTTTGGTCGCTTTTTTAGCTTTTGACGTAGGCTTAGCTTTTGAGGCGGGTTTCTTGTTAGCGGGTGCTTTTGCCATGTTCTTAATTACTCGAATAATGTAGGACTTGGCTCTGAACAGCGGAGCCAAGATTTATTGCGTGGTATTGTATCGTAAATGCGACTTTTTGCATTGATTAAGAGTTACTTATGATAAATAAATTGCAACTAAACTTGGGTAACTTCTCCCGTAATTTCAATATGTTTTTCAACGCTAACTGGAAACTCTTCAGTACTGAAAACAACTAACTTTTGCCCAGCCCTAGTCATTGCTACATAAAGTTTTCGCATTGATTCTTGTAGTACTTCTTCCCTTTCCGAATCGCTCAACTCTAGATTTTTAGGCTGGTTAATTATTTGACCACAGCCAAGAACAAACACCGTACCAGACTCCATACCCGTGCAACTATTGATATTAAGCAGTCTAACTTTGCTGCCTACGTTATCCGCTAACTCTTTGGAGTTGTTGTAGTTAATGACCTTGTTAGAACCAATTCGTTTTTCAATGTCTTGCTTTAGCGCCCATGGATTATACTCTGGGCTGCATAAAACCATGATCTGATGAAGAGCGACTGTTCCCGACTGCACCAGGACTGCGAGTTCGTTCAGGAACCTCTTTTTCTCATCTTGAGCATTTCGAGAATATATAATCTGAGGTTTGTGTCCTCTTGCCATTTTTTCATAGTCAGGCTTCACGTAATCTTCAGGGCTTCCTTCGAGATCATCGAGCAGAGCGTTAGCTGCGACCATTATTTCATAAGTCGTTCTGTAAGAATGATTCAAACGCTTAGTGCGCCCTCGAACATTCAAACCTACGCTCTTCCAGCTTAAACGGCTTTTTAAGAAACCTTGGTTAGGATCAGCACAAATAAATAATTGTCCCCCCGGCGTCAATGAGCGTTTAATTAACTGTAACCAAGATGGCGCGAAGAATTGAGCCTCATCAAGCAGTATGTGATCATACTGTTCAAGAGGTTTGTCTGATAGAGCCACTTCCTTGATATATAAACTCGGTAGGTACTTCTTAACCGACGACAATCGAGCAGAAAAATCAACATATAGCTGCCAAATATGTTCTCGCTGACTTTTTTGTAGTGCAAACCCACGACCCTGTCGATCGAATTCCAAGTACTCTTCTTTGTCTTTAATTAAATAGTCATTGATGTACTCTAGTTCGGACCAAATCTGCTCATCTGTTAACGATAGTTGCGTGTAAGCTTCATTTTTATCACTTAAAACGGTCTTCTTTTCTTCTTTCATATTCGCATCGCCAAATACTGGCTTAACACGCTGATGACTTTTACTGTACTGCTTTAGCGCAAATGAATGAAAGGTAGCAATTTCAAGGTTATCTGGTTTGCCTTTAAGCCAAGTTTCGAACCTGTATTTAATATCTTCCGTCACTGGCTTATTGTGTATCGCAAGAAGGACCTTTTTTCCCGGGTATTTTTTACAATACAAAACGGCACGATTAATTAAAATCAGAGTTTTCCCACTCCCAGCGACCCCATTTATCAACCTTACTGAAATGTCTTCCTGACCTTCTTCTTCAGAATCGACAGACTCAACCATATCTAGCCTAGTAGCCAATTCTTGATCGTAATCTAAAAAAAATGGGAGCAGCTTTGCGGTATTGTCTACGGAGGCTTTTCCTCGACGAGTACTACACTGCGCGGGAATAACCGACTCTGGAAAAAACGTGCGCTTGATTCGTGAATGTGAGTCGATTGTGAACTCGGTTAGTGCGGCGTGGATTAGTTTTTCACCACGCTCAATAAACGTTTTGTTCTCAATTATTTGTACATAATCAGAGAAAGAACTATTCACTTGGGGATAAGTATTAACTTGGAGAGAACCGTCAATTTGGAAAGTACTTTCTTCTTCCACAATCATATTATCGACGACAGCTAGATACTGAATAGGCTTTAAACCTAACGTCAACATCGAGTCATTAAACTTCAACAATTTAGAAAGACTAATACTATCTGGTTTCTCTGAATGGACTCCAACAAACACCCAACTATTGCAAGGACCCTCAATAATACAAGGAGCAACTTGTAAAGACTCTAATAATGACTCACGAATAAAAAATTCGTCATTGAGTTTATTGAATACCTTTTTGAAATGACGTCGATGCTTGCGGTCTAAGCCTGTAATCGTATCTATATGTGCCATTAATCTACTTCCACCTTATAGCAGTGACGAACCAGAGATTTATAATCTTCAATGTTTTGTCGCACCTTAGGATCATCCACCTGTTGCAGCATGCCTTCTGGGATTTCGGGACCTACAATAACCAACTTAGTCTGGGGTCTAGTAATGGCGACATTGAGACGTTCCGCTTGGAAAAAGAATTCAGCAATAGCGCTAATGTATTGCGGATCTGAGGAGCAAAATGAAACTATAATCATTTCCCGCTCCTGGCCTTGCATCCTTTCCACGGTATCCGTTACCACTAATTTTGATCCAAATATCCCCAACTTATCCTGAAGGCAAGACTTTAAAGCTTTGGCATGACCCCGAAACGGTGTAACGACACCTATCTCTTCAGCAGATAGACCCGCTTCAACAGCCGCGGTTATCAAATCGGCCACTAACGCCGCTTCTTTTCTATTCACACTTCGGGCATTGACCCCTGGAGTTTTGATAAATACAGAAGGTCGATCGCTAGAGAGGACGTCGGAATACTTGTGAGGTTTTTTAGGTAGAGAAAATGATGACAGCGTTGGTGGTCTTTTCGATTCTAATTCGCCCTTGTAATAACAGTTACTAGGCCATTCAGTTAAGGCAGGAGACATCCGATAAGTTTGGCTTAACAATACCGAAACCTTTTCATTGCCAATAATCATCTTAGAGAAAGCCGAACTGTCCTCAAGAACGGATTGAGAAAGTATCACAGGAGGAAGCTGCTTATGATCCCCAACGAATACAAATCGACACCCTTTTCTCATTGCCATTAACGCCAATGGAACAGTAATTTGGCTAGCTTCGTCAAAAATGATGGTGTCAAATGTAAAGCTTTCAAGTCGCTCACTACAGGTAGCAAAAGGTGTCGCACCAATCACATACCCAGTGTCCGGTATATCTTGCCATTTTGATGCGTATTCAAAATGCTGAACCTTGTCGCTCAGTGATTTCTTACCGCCACTCGCACAAATTTTTGCAACAGGAACCCCTTCCTCTACAATTTTATTGAGTGCATTATTGATCGCCATGTGGGTATGAGAAGTCATGAAAACTCTCTGCCCTGCCTCTACAAGAAGCTTGGCGATAATACTAATAACTTTTGTTTTACCCGTTCCGGGAGGACCTTGAATACACGCTAAGTATTTAGATGCGACACCAATACCAACAGCTTCACTCTGTTTTTCATTTAATCCTCGAGATTCGGCATAATCGGCAGCGTCATCAAAGTCTTCGTCATAAATCGTTTCCGTATTCAAATGTCCGGAAAGCATAGGCAGCAATACGTCTCTGCCGACTTTCGATGTTGCTACATCAGCCAAAGCTTTGTCATAAAACGGTTTTAAGTCCATGCCTGCAGGGTCGGCATAACATCCTTCACTTAGTTGTGGAAGTAAGCTTTGATCTACTTTGACTTTGAGCAACCACTCTCCATCGTTTTCAGCTTCAATCGCTACTTGACCAAACACTTTATGGTTACTTGGGTCACCAAGATGCAAACAAATCATGTCGCCTTCTCTAAAACGTGATTCATTATCACCCAATACGACTTCCAGATGATTAGACCCGGAACATCTTACTGACTCTATTCGTTGAGTTTCGCCTTTTAATAGTTTTTCTTCTAAAGGTTTCTTCCAAGTTTCTAGAAGTTTTTCCATGCTAGCTTCATGTTCTGCATACACAAAAGCTTGTAGTTCTTTTAATACCGAAGTGAGTTCCATACCTAGCTTACCAACGTGAATTTGTATTCAAAAATGAGAATATTCATCAATACGAATAAGCCAACCTTATTTTTTGAACGGTCATCACGTCAACTACACATTCACGAAACTGTTAATTACATCTCTTACTAGACGTAGATCGCTGCTTAGATTAACTATATTTCATTGGATAATGGTGAACTTTACAACGTGCTATGGGTTCTCTTGAAGCCAAAATATGACTAAGAGCTTGATACAACGAGGAATTACAGACACAAAAAAGCCCACACTAGGTGGGCTCTTTCGTATAATGTGGTCGCTACTGGACTCTACTATCCAACCTATCAGAATGATTAATATAGAAATTACAAAAATAGAATTTAAAAATGTTACTTCTGGTGTTACTTAAGCAAAAACTAACCTAAGTTACTCCAGCCACACACTTACCCTATGAGTTTTCAGATCAAGATGTATGATAGTTCATTGGGCTTAAACATGATACGAGTTAGGGAGTCGAACAAACCCAGTATCTATCTGAAAATTAACGAGTTGTAGCAAGTCGATTTTCGGGAATATACATCCTGTCATACAATCACTGTTTTGTGATAAAGATCACCGAAAACAAAGTTTCATGACTCTTCGGCATCGAAATCAAGACTACTAACAATTGATTCTAGAAGATCACTTTTCAATTTCCCAAGGGGTTCTTCCCACGGAGATTCAGAGACAAGGTTCTCAACAAATACTCGTTGTAGAGTTTTAGAGTCCTCTTTGACTAACTTAGCAATAGATTCTATCGCCGACTGGGGATATTGTTTAACTAAATTAAGCGTCCTCTCAATATCTTTATAATGATCGGAATAATAGCCAATCAATCGATCTGATCCGCACCAGCAGT
>NZ_JBFRVM010000015.1:89206-103032 GCF_041475145.1 Vibrio sp. 10N.222.49.A3 | reverse complement strand
TTAAGTGAACGGCATTAGCATCCGTGCAGCGTTTTTTTTATGTCATCAAACTCTGTTTTTCTCAGTATCGTATTGATAACTAAAGCGAGTAAAGCAGAGAATTTAAGAACCGGGAGGGATAGTTCCTAAACTCATTATGGTTGGATGACGATATCTTGATTTTCGGTAGTCGATAAGCTGGCGCGGTTCTGTTCGATAAGTTGAGCCGCATAAGAGGGAGTCACAGCTTGAACTTCGCCCTTGGAACGAATAGTTAGTGCTTCCCACGCATGATCACGGTATTTGCCTGTTTGTGTATATTCAATAAGTACTCTCATGATTCTTCCATCCGATGTGTGGTTAACGTGCTACTAACATTAGCGCCATTGTTGAGGTTGCACACCTGTTAAAAATGGAACATAAGATTAACCAAATGAGAATGCGTGTAACTTGAAAAACAGAGCGAATTGGACTTATCGAGAACCGTTATCAATACGGTTTGGCTGTTAGCCGGTAGAAATTAGAAGCTGGGAGTTAGGTCTATGTATGGAAGTACTTGCGGTGGGAAAACAAAAAACGCTGCGGATTCGCAGCGTTTTAATTTTTTAGAAAGAGATACTGAGTATCAAGGCTGGTTATTTCTTCAAACCAACAATCTTACATGCAGAAGTGACAGCACTTTCAAGGTCGGTTAAACGGCCTGCACTGGCTGGTCCTAGGACATTTGAATACAAGGCTAACTGCTTCTCAAATGATAGATCTAATTGGTTGTATAGATTTTGGCGAATTTGAGCGTGCTGTTGAGGCTCTGCGCTCGATAATCCTTCCAATGTATCGTAGATGAGAGTTGTTGTATCCATAGACGGTCCCTTAGTACATCTTTATAAAATAATGAAGATTATGCACTTAGTCACATCTTTGTTCTGGGATATCGATCTCATTATGTGTGAATTGACTTTATTATGTAATCAGTTAGTTAAAAAGTTTGGTGGGTAAAGTGTCGAGATTGGGTGTAATTAGAATATCAAAAACACGGTTGTATCAAAACTCGTCTGTACTCAAGCACAGTTGTATTGGAGACCGTTCTATTAAAAACTGCTCTATTAATAAAAAGCAGGAGGCCTGAATTTGACCTCCTGCATGGTTTGTTCGTCGACTAACGAATGTTGATGTTCTTATCTCGACTTTCGTACATTTCAGGTGTGGTGTGTAACCCTCCTGCGTAACCTGCAGCTTCAAGAGTTTCTCTTACCTCTCGAACGTGCTCTGCCGTTACTGGTTCCTCTCTATCTCCAAGGTGCAATCGCACGAAGGTGATCAACTCAGCCAACCTTTGATCCGACAGCACATCTTCAAAGCTTGCCATTGGCATGAAGTTTCTGTCTTTGTCGAGATAGGTGGGTTGCAGGCCACGCACGGTTACTGCGATGGTGTTGAATGGATCGCTGTGCATGATGATGCCGTTATTCAACAGAGTAGGGGCGATAGGGTCACGTCCCTTACCATCGTCACCATGACAGGCTCCACATGTCTGGCGATAAGTGGTGTAAATGTCAGTCGCGTAAGAGTCTTCATCAAACCCTTTAGGTTGCAACGGAACCACGTCACTGCTGATGGTGTTGTTGATGTCACCACTGAGTAGGTAATAGGACATCGACTCGATATCTTCACGCGTCATCAGGCTTAGACTGTTTTTCACTACGTCAGCCATGCCAGCAAAGGCAGTCCCTTTGTCTGAGTGACCCGTGTGTAAGAAATCAGTCAGTGTCGCTTCATCCCAACCATCGACATAAAGTTCGTTTGCCGTGATATCGGGCGCATTCCAACCGTCAATCAGGTTACCTTGGAAAATACGTTCAGGTATCAGAGCTTGAGCAATGTTTCGCGGGGTGTGGCACTCAGAGCAGTGTCCAAGACCAGCAACCCAATATTTCCCTTGTTGCCATTTCTCAACGTTTTCGACTTCCGTTTTAAGCTCTTCGGGCACTTGATAGTCAATCGGGTCGGTATCCATGAACACAATGTTCCACCCGAGCAGACCTAGACGTATATTCGATGGGAACATCATGCTGTTGTCGTCATTGCGGCGCGGCACCGCGGTGATTGACTGCATGTATTCCCACAAATCGAGCATGTCTTGGTCGGTGAGGTATTGATAAGAGGTGTAAGGCATTGCAGGGTACAGGTAACCATTCTTACCTTTACCTGCAACTAACGCGGCTCGGAAATCATCAAAATCGTAAGTACCAATACCTTCCGTTGTATGGGGGGTAATATTGGTTGAATATACGGTGCCGAAAGGGGTCACAAACGGCAGGCCGCCAGCAAAAGGTTCGCCACCTTCGGCACTATGACACGCGACACAGTCACCGGCATAAGCGAGGTATTCACCACGTTCAACAGACTGAGCTTCTAGGTTCGCGAGTCTTTGCTGCTGCTCTGAGCCCGCATGTCGAATGTAAGCACCCAGTGCGAGTATCTCGTTCTCCGTAAGCTGTTTATCAAACGCAGGCATCAGGTTGTTCAAGCCTTTGTTGATAGTGTGCTGAATCTCTTCAATACTGCCGCCATGCAGCCAAATATCGTCGGAAAGATCAGGGACGCCGATCGCCGGATTCGCGATAGAACCATCGGCGTGACAAGATGAACAATATTTTGCAAACAGCTCTTTGCCGACTTTAACTTTTACTTCTGGAACATCGGTATGGCGTTGATTGAGCGAAGCTAAGTAGTAAGAAACCTTAGCCACTTCATCGGGGCGCATTATCTCGCTCCAACCCGGCATCGCGCCATTTCGCCCTTTGGCGATCGAATGAATGATCGCTTCATCACTACCACCATATAGCCATTCTTGGTCAATAAGGTTAGGGAAGTGTTTCTGACCTTGAGCGTTATCGCGGTGACAAGCCGCGCAGTGAGTTTGGAACAAGATTTGTCCGCTGTTTACTATTTCGGGTATGCCAGACAATCCTTCGAGGGAGGTTTCCGTTGTTTGAGATAATTGCTCGTTTAACGTTGTGCTGGGTGAGCTGAGTTTGTCGTCACTTTGCTTCCAATCGACTAACCCTTCCCATTCACCAAGCCCGGGGTAGAGCACCAAATAACCAGCAGACAATAGAAATGCAATAGCATAGCTGACAAAGAGTAGTTTTGGCGGTGGCGCATCTTTTTCTTCAATGCCATCAAAAGTGCCAAGGGTGTGGTCTTGATCGGCTTGGTGATTGCTACGCCAATATTTAACGACAACAGACACAATAAGAACGAAAAAGATTAAGGTTAAAATTACCGCCCATAGATTCCAAAATGCACTCATTGTGATACCTCCTGTGACGTATCTTTACCAAGGCTTTGTAGATAGCGGATCAGAGCTTCACCTTTGGTTTTTCCTCTTACTTGTAATCGGGCGTCACCTATTTCTTGGTCAGTATAAGGAACGCCAAGTATGCGGAGGGTTTCCATTTTTTCGCTTATGTCGTCGCCTGACAGAGTCTGTTCAAATAACCAAGGGTAGGCGGGCATGATCGATGTCGGTACGACTTTTCGAGGATCAATTAAGTGAATAGCATGCCACTGGTCAGAATACTTTCTTCCTAAGTTAGTGAGGTCAGGCCCCGTACGCTTAGAACCCCACAAGTTAGGAAATTCGTAGATGTCGTCTGCTTCTTTGTTTGGGCGACCATTACGTTTCACTTCAGGCTCTAGAGGGCGAACCATTTGAGTGTGACACACATGACAGCCTTCACTGATGTAGATGTCTCGTCCTGCTAACTCAAGAGGTGTGAGCGGCATCGCTAAGCTGCCTTTGGCAATATCGTCTCCACGGACAATGCTAGGCACTACCCAAACCAACAGAGAAAAGGAAGCGACGACAACAGTGGTCAAAATTAAAATGACGATTGAATGTGTAAAGTCTTTACTCATCATTTAAGCCCCCTCATTAACGGCGTGTTTAGCGTTATGTGCTACTGGCATACGAACGGTTTTAAATAAGTTAAATGCCATTAGGAATAAACCCAGAACAAACAGCGCACCACCAAAGAATCGTAAGAACAACCAAGGTGCTTTAAAGTCCATAGCCTCTACAAAGCTGTATATCAGTTCGCCATTTTCATTTTGAGCGAGCCACATATAACCTTCACCGATACCCGCGACCCAAAGCGCAATCGCATAAATGGCGACGCCAGCATGAGCAAGCCAGAAGTGCCACTTAATCAATCGTCGTGACCAAAGTTTGGTTTGGCCCCATAAGCGTGGAATGAAGTAGTAAAAAACCGCTATCCCTGACATTCCAACCCACCCGAGTGCTGCGGAATGTACGTGGCCGATTATCCATTCGGTGTTGTGTGCCACCATGTTGAACCAGCGAATAGCAAGTAACGGGCCTTCGAATGTTGCCAAGCAGTAGTAAAGAATTGCTGAGAAAAAGAATAAAAGAATGTAGTCGGACTTCAGCTTTTCTTTGTTTTGTAGAAGGGTCATTGCGCTATTGAAAGCACCAGCCCAGGAAGGGAGCCACAGGATCAATGACATCACGATTCCGATGTTCTGAATCCAGATGGGAACGGAAGAGTAGACTAAGTGGTGCGTTCCGGCCCACGTGTAAAAGCCGACCAAGCCCCAGAAATGGATCACAGACAAACGGTATGAGTAGATAGGTCGGTCCGCCGCTTTAGGTATGAAATAGTAGTTCATACCAATCACACCAGCGGTCAGTAAGAAACCAACGGCATTATGTCCCCACCACCATTGAACAATCGCATCTTGAGCACCTGCGAATACAGAGTAGGACTTCATGGCAGAGACCGGCATCGCAAGATTGTTCACAATGAAAATCATGGCAACAACGATAATGAAAGCAGCAAAAAACCAGTTAGCCACGAAGATATGGCTCACTTTCCGCTTGGCAAGGGTGCCAAAGAACAACACTGCATAGAGTACCCAAACCAGCACAATCATTAAGTCGATTGGCCATTCAAGTTCCGCATACTCTTTTGAGCTGGTGTGGCCCCCAGGCAAGGAGATGACCGCGAGCAGTAGAATAAGTTGCCACCCCCAAAAGACCATCCACGACAGGCTTTTATTGAACAGCTCACAATGGCCAGTTCGTTGGGCAATGTAGAGTGAAGTCCCCATTAGAATATTCACCACAAACCCATAAATAACGCCTGAGGTATGCAGAGGGCGAAGACGACCAAATTGGAAATATTGAGAATCGAAATTGAGCACAGGCCAATACAATTGAGCGGCGAGGATCACGCCGATGATCATCCCCACAATCGCCCAGATTAAAGAGGCGATGATAAAGTATCTCACGACCTTGATGCTGTACTGCGTTGTCACTTGTTCCATAACAAGGCTCCTTGCCTACAGTTTTGATTTGCTGTCTGTTTTTGAGTCGCTAACTGAACTTGATTCCTTGCCGAGCATTGAATAGAAGTAGGAGATATCTCGGATGTCTTGATCTGAAAGTGTGTCGGCTTGTTGCTGCATGAGAATCGCCAAACCACTGGTTCTTTCCCTTGTCTGATAATCTTTCAGTGAAGAGATGAGGTATCCCACTTTTTGACCGCGAAGGTTCGGGTAAGGGTCTTGTGTTGAGATACCATCAACGCCATGACAGGTCATACACACCTTGGCTTTTTGTTTTCCTAACTCGAACTGCTCGTCGTTGGATTCTGCGTAAACTGGATTCATGACCGCCGTCATTAGCAGAATGGAAAGTGCGGTTATGGGGTTAAACTTTTGCTTATTTAATCTCATTACGTATTCCCTTATTGAAGAAAAGAGCGAGTGCTTGATGACCCTCAGAAAACACTCACCTTGGTGTAAAGGTTATGCATGCATAAGCGTTCTCGCTACTTACTGACTCATATTTATTGTCAATTTTGTTAGTCAGTACGTATTCAGTGGCAAGATTGGATTACTCATTGCCTTTAAAACGCAGGGATTACTTGTATGAACGCTAATTAAAGTCTTATTGAGACAAGGAGAAGGTGTTGTTCGCACCTAGTTACAGGAATGAAACATTATTTGAGAAAGGTTCGAACTGCATCATTGAGAAAATAGGCAATGTCTAAGCAAGTCAAATGACTAATATGAACTAGACTCAAATTAGTGACCTTTTAAAATGGAGTTTAAAATGAGAGCTGCACTTCTGTTTATCCTTTCACTGTGTTCATTTTCTATTTTTGCAGCATCGGAACTGACAATATTCGATCACTTAGGGCAAAAGCATCAATTCAGTCGAGAACAGCTGTTATTGCTTCCTCAAAAAGAAATCACCACGTCATTACCTTGGCTGGATGGTGAATTGGTTTATAGTGGTGTGGCCTTACAAACGGTGCTTGAAACTATGGATTTACCCATGGCCTCGCAGGTAACTTTTGTTGCACTAAACGACTATAAAATAGCGGTGCCCAAAGAAGACTTTGACGACTACCAGCCGATTATTGCGATTAAACAGAATGGCCAATTTATGTCAGTCAGAGAAAAAGGTCCGTACTGGTTGATATATCCACTTTCTTCGACTCCAGACATTGATAACACTGACTTCCATGCCAAGATGATCTGGCAGATACGCGATATTCATTTGTAAGGGCTTAGTATGAAAAAGCTGTTGTCATTGACTGCAATTAAAGTCGTCGTGTTATCTTTAGCGGCAGTGGTACTCACCATTAATATCTACAGTGTGACCCGCATTAACGATATCAATAAGAGTTTTTCTACCCGACAAAATGAGGCAACGTGGTTCGTTTTTCAATTGGTGAAAGAATACGCCAATTTCTTGATGGTAAGCCGTTCTGAAACTATTGATTATGATGAGTTATGGTTAGCGTACGATATTACGTGGAGCCGTTTTGACATATTAATTAACAGTACTGAGTCCTCCAATTTCATCAAGTCAGCAAACTTTAAACCTTATTTTAGTGCGGAATTTGATAAATTTAAGAGCTTGGAATCCTCAATTAAACTGGTCAGCCAAGGGTTGTTGCCCAAGGAATCTCTGCAGAAAAAAGTCGATATTTGCTACCACACACTCGTCGATTTTATTAATGACAAGTTTCGATTACAAAGCCCTGTGATTGAAGAAAACACCTCAATGGTTGATAACTTGGTTACCGTTCATCGGATCAGTAGCGTTTTTCTTGTTGGCATCTTGTTATTGACTGGGATTATTTTTTATATGGATTTTTCTATTAAAAGAAAGCTCTACTCTACGGATTTTATTACAGGATTTCGCAATCGAATTTCGTTGATGAAATTTGTTAAGAATAGCTACTCGAAGGACAAAAACTTTGATCTCTATTTTGTCCGAATCAGAAATCTTACTGAGATTAATCAAAAATATGGCCTTGAATATGGGGACCTTGTGGTGAGCTCGGCTGCTAAGTCTTTGACCACCAAGATCCCTGAAAGCACCATTTCATTCCGAAGCAGTGGAAGCCAGTTCTTATTCTTCATTCCTGATCATTTGTACGCGAGTGACGAAATTCAGGACAAGTTTAACGACGTCCTTAGTGATTACATCTCTGCAGGTAACTTAGAGTTAATGATTGACGCCGTAGTGAGGCACAAGAAGAACATAAGCTCTAAAGACATGATGGAACTGTTGACCTCGATGCAAGGCTAAGCTTCTACAAGGTTTGGTCGTGGTTATTAAGTAGTCATGCTTTCGGAATACGACTACTGTTTCTGATTGAGTGCCACAATCCTTTCGTTAGAGCTTGGTTCTAAAAGGGCTTGTTGATCCAGAATAGTCTGCGGATTGTGGTCACGAACAAATTCAATGAACTCAATGTAAGTGAGTGGTTGGCTGAAAAAATAACCCTGTATTAGGTCGCAGTTGGCTTTTTTAAGGTGATGATATTGTTCGAGAGACTCGACACCTTCACCAACAACGAAGGTGTCACAAGAGTGCCCTAAGTTAACCATGGATTCGACCATCTTTCGGTCAGCTTTGTCGTCGACGATATTATCGATAAAGCTTTTATCAATTTTAAGCTCATCGACAGGGTAGTGAAGAAGTTGGTTAAAAGCTGTATAGCCTGTACCGAAATCGTCAAGAGACACTTTTAAACCTAAGCTCCTGATACTTTCGATAGTCTGCACTGTAAGTTTACTGCTTTTAACGTAACTGGTTTCGGTAATTTCTATAATGATGTTGGCTGGTGGTACTTGATAACGCTCGATTACCTTTCGAATATTGTCGGCAAAGTTACGATTGTAAAGTTCCATCGCTGAGATATTTATTGATAAGCTACCTGTGTACTTGTGAATTTCAGAGAGCTCTTTATAGCTTTTTATTGCGGTACTAATGACCCACATGTCGAGTTTGGATATTAGATTGCTCCTCTCCGCGACTGGAATGAACTCATCTGGACCCGCTTTAATGTCAAACAGTGCAGGGCAGCGAATGAGACATTCAGCGCCATCGATTTGCAGGGTCTGAGCATTGAAGATGGGCATAAAGCGAAGTTCAAAGTTGTCGCTTTCACAACACTCCAATAGCCTTTTTTCGATAACGTCATGTCTTTCTAGTGAATGAAGTAGTTCTTCTCCGTAAACGATTCGGCTTTCTCCATCACTGTGCGCTTTGGCATTAATAAGCATCTCATCGATGCATCGGTGCCATATCTCCTCGAACTTAGGGGTATCGACGGGTAGTACACCTGTTGCAATTGAAAGCCTGAATCCGTAGTAATCTAGGAAAGTCGTACCCGTTAGGGTGTTGTTAATGTTCTCAATTTCTTCGTTTATTGATTGGTGCTCACCCATTTCCAATATGGCAATGAATTGGTTTCCTCCTAGCCTTGCAACTGAATAGTCGCTGCAACTGAAGCCAAAAGAGGATTGTTGATTCTGCAGGGTTTCTCTTAGTGTTTTGGCCAGACTAACGAGTACATTGTCACCTACTTTTGTACCATATAAGTCATTGATTTTACGGAAATCGATAATGTCCCAGCAAACCAGATAGCAATGAGGGCTTATCGAGCTTTTTAGACGCACATCGAGGTGTCGGATGAACGAACGTCGGTTGGCTAATTTAGTTAATTGATCAAATTCAGCTTCGAACTTTAATTCCGTGAGTGAATCAATGTAAGCGTTCTTCAAACCATCAATTTCACTGTGCCCGGATGAACGTTTGAAATACCTCAGTTTAAGTCCGCCAATCGATATCTCGTGTAGTAGCTCTTTGAGCGGACGTACTAATTGGTAGCGCACCACCATGTGTACGATGAGCATAATAATGAATAGTGTCGTCAAACTGCCAAGTAAGGTCTGCTTAGCAATGATAGATTTTTCCTGATTGAATTTTTTTTCGCGAATATTAACTTGAGCGAGGAAGTGACGGCTGTTCATCTCAACTTTGATTCTGTCTTTGGTTTGTTCAAACGATTTGATAACAAACTGCGTATTCTCTATGTGTGCAGTATTCGATGATGGCTCAATCAGAAGCTGCATATTGTCATCATCGTTGTATTTTATTAGTAAGTTGGATAGTTGTTTTAATGGACCATCTGCAATCAGTATGTATCGATTTAAGCTGTCGTTTGCGCGTTTGTCTTGTGGGAGCAAGTAAGGGTCGATTGCAATAACGTAAGCGTATCTAAGTTCACCACTCACAGAGATATATGAGAAGCCTTTATGAGACAGCTCGTTTTTATTGATTAACGAGGTATAGATATCGAAGATTTTTTCATAGATGTTATCGGGGATCTTTAACCCTTCGAAAGGGTCTGCTCGTAACGTAGATAGCGTTAACTGGAACTTAGGGTCAACGATATAGATGTTACGTTGACCAAACTGATTAACGTGACTTTGGTTTAAGACGCGAAGCACTCTTTTTTCCAGCAAGGACAAGGTTGTGTAGTCACTAGGGTTTTGAATATATCGCAAGAACTGTAGCGATGAACCAATATCTTTTACAAGCAAAGATAGACCAAGTTGCTCGTATTCAGCCGCCACGAGCGCGGTGTTCACATCAGATTGTACTTCGTCTAAGTACATGTGTTTCGCGTGGTTAGAGGCTAAGTTGTAAGTAACCATTCCGCCTATTGCAAATACGAACAATAAAGTAGGAATGAGCACAAAGTAGAGCTTCTTTAATACTGGCATTAATTATCTCAAACTGTCGACAATGCGGTTACGAATTTGAATGCTATTGGGTTCGAGTTGCTGATACAGATAGCTGCGTTCTAAAACCTCTTTGCTAGGGAAAAGCTCCGGATCATTTTGGTACTCTTGCGTTGTTAAGGCTTTTGCTTTTGAGCTTGGAGTTGCAAACCATGAATCCATTGCGTTTTGAGCGGCGATCTCGGGTTGCGACAAGAATGATAGAATCGTTGTTGCTTGTGCAGACAACTCTCCGTTATTAATCGCAGCAATGCACTCTAACCATAACGTGGTGCCTTCTTGAGGCACAGCGTAGGACCAAGAGGCATCAGGCTCCAAATCATTGAGTACATAACTGTCACCAGAATAACCGTAGGCAAGGTCGATGTTAGCAAGACGTTCGGGTTGGCGAATATAGTCGATGACGTATTCGTTGCTTTCTAGGTGAGGCTTTTGAGCTTGCAGGGTTTTATAGGCAACGCGAAGTTCCTGCTCATTATTGGTGAATGGATCAAATTGATTTGCTAACAGTGCAGTACTCACCAAATCCGTAGGTTCGTAATACATACTTATGCGGCCACTGCTGTTCGTGTCTGGTTCGAGAATAGCGTTCCAAGAGGTGGGAGCGTTTAGTTTGTCACTGCGATATAAGATTCCCGCAGTCCCCCAAGCGTAGGGAATACCATACTCGCCACATCCATCAACCCACCGTGAATCTATGTTACCAGCAATGGATTGTTGTAACTCACTGAGATTATGAAACAGGTTCTGCTTGGCTAACGCATTGAGCTTTACACTTTCTATAATGACTAGCTCAAATGCGCCACGACGTTCGCTTAATAGCACTTCATCTCTGATCGACTCATCAGAAAAAAACTGCTGTTTCAAAGAAATGCCGTACGTGTCACTTAGTTGGGTCACGACACTATTGGATAGAAATTCATCCCAATTGTAGAGATAAATATCATTTTGTTGGCTAAACGCTGTGCCAGTTAAAAAGGATGATGACGCAAGAACTGAAACATAAAATGCTTTCACTGACGGATTCCTTTCCTACTTTGCTTAACTAAATCGTAGCCCAAATTTTGCGACATAGCTCAAATTGAGGTCTCTAATTTCAGTTCAACCTAACGCAATGCATCTAGGTGTGAAAATCCTATGACCTAATTGGAACTAAAAGTAAGCTTTGAGCACAAAATCATTATGTTAAATCAAGGGGATATCAACCTTTGACCGACGAACGCCTGAATAAGTGCACGAATGACTCATCTACTTCCGATTTGGCACGACAAAACACGGGATTTGTTTGATTATTAGGTTGCTAGCAAATATATATTCATCTACTTGAGCATTTTTTCGTTAGTTATGCAATAGTAGGGCATTAATTGAACGACAGGAGGTTGGTTTATGGATGCAGGTTTAGTTGGGATTTTTGTTACCGTGGCGATTGCTCACTTTTTGGCGCTATTGAGCCCCGGACCAGATTTTGTGATTGTGGTAAAGAGTGCTGTTAAAAATAAGGGTAGAAAAGCACTCGGCGTTGCATTCGGTATTGCCAGTGCCAATGCGGTTTATATTGCTTTATGTTTGGTTGGTGTCGGCTCGATCCTAGCGGCATCCGTTTCCGTTATGATTGCACTTAAGATAATTGGTGGTGTATTTCTTGTTTATCTTGCTGTTCAAGCGATAAGAGCGAAGAAATGTAACTACAGTAATATGGATGTTTCCGAAAGAGATAGCTTCAACCAAACGACTTTTCTTAATGAATTCGCCACGGGTTTTCTATCTGGAATCCTTAATCCCAAAAACCTATTGTTCTATTTGAGCTTATTCACGGTTGTGTTGAACAATGACATTAGCTTCATGTTTAAGCTAGGCCTAGGTATTTGGATGACGGTGGTTGTCTTTATTTGGGATGCGGCGATCATCTTCCTATTATCGACGCCTAAAGTGCGTCAAGAGTTTACGCGCGCTGCTTACTATATTGATAAAGTGACAGGAGTTATGTTGGGTCTGCTTGGCTTGACCATTGTGAAATCTGCTCTGGTACGTCAGTAGATTCAATAAAGTTACCATTGCTGAGTAACCTCACGTTTGTGGCACGATACAATGCCTATGTGCCGCGAATGTGTGCTTGTTTCCTACCAGCGCTGATACGTTTTATCTCTTATCTGCCCGATTTTAAACCCTCAGCTTAATCCACCAATTCTTTTCATAACTGTTTGTTTATCATTCCTTAGTTCTTAAATAAGTATTAATAATGTTGCTGTTGAACACTTGTAGCACGGGGTGTTTGTGCTTATTGTAGGCTGCAATGTCTATTCAATATCAGCGCTAGGAGCCATTGTGAATTTAGAGATATATCAAGTGGATTCGTTCACAACTCAAGCTTTTAAAGGAAACCCTGCAGGGGTTTGTATTTCACAAGAACCTTTAGAAGAGTCGTTGATGTATTCGATTGCTGAAGAGATGGCAGTATCAGAAACGGCATTCTTAGCCCTCAATACGATGACGTTGAAATGGTTCACACCAGAAGTTGAAGTCAAATTATGCGGTCACGGTACGTTGGCAACAGCGCATGTGATGAAGGAAAGAGGGTTAGTCAATGTGGGTGAGGTTGTGACGTTTGATACGCTTTCAGGGGAGCTATCTGCCACAGTTTGTGACTCCACAATCGAGCTTGACTTCCCAAGTACTGTGCTTGATCTTGGATTGGATGCTAATAAAGATTTGCTTGAATATTTAGGACTGTGTGAAGCCCAAGTCGTGTCATACAGTGAGTTCGATACCAAGCAGTTTATTGAGGTTGTCAGCGAACAAGTTTTATTAGATTTATCACCAAACTTTGATGCTCTAAAGCGTATTAAAGGTCGAGGCGTTGTTGTGACAGCATTGTCGTCGAACTCTGAGCTTGATTTTGTTTCGCGCTATTTTGCGCCGTGGGTGGGTGTTAACGAAGATCCCGTTACGGGTTCAGCGCATTGCGCTCTCACACAATACTGGTCCGAGAAACTAAACAAAGCGCATTTCAATGCTTACCAAGCGTCGCGCCGCGGTGGGTATGTATCGACAGAGCTATTACCGAACGGTCGTATAAAACTGATAGGGTCTGCAACCACCGTAATCAGTGGTACTTTAAAAGTCTAAACTTCAATATCATTCATAAAACAGCAACGTCATAATTTAAATCTGCTAGGTCACTACTTAAGGAATAATCGTGTCAGCTTTTTATCTTTCTCAGGTATTAGTCGCAATTGCTATTTGTTTCGATCTTCTGTCTTTTCAATTTAAAGAGAGGAAGAAAATCGTCACATGCTTGTTTTTTGCAGGCGTTCTTATTTCTAGTCATTTCATTTTGCTCGAACAATGGACGGCGGTAAGTTTGATGATCATCGCGACCATTCGATATTTGACGAGCGTGTTTTCTACGTCACCCAAATTTAAATATTTGTTCAGTTCCATGTCAGTAGTCGCAACGGTTGTGACTTACTCGGGGCTCACTAGCATATTGAGTTGCTTTGCTTCCGTATTTCAAACCTTTGCAGCCTTCAATAAAGATGACCGTCGATTAAGAGAGTTGATGATCATCGGAACTAGCTTTTGGTTGGTTCACAATTACTTAGTTGGTTCTCCAACTGCTGTACTGATGGAAGCGCTATTTATCTGCAGTAACTTGGTTGGCTATTATCGTTTCTATTTCAGAAAAAGTGCTGTGGCTTATAGCTTATAGCTTA